>NZ_JBJJLO010000003.1:0-140190 GCF_046230915.1 Pseudomonas sp. KCJK8993 | reverse complement strand
GCGCCAAGGCCCGCAGGGCCTTCAAACCCCAAAACCCACGGCCGCCGCGCGCCCATGCGCGGCCTGCGGCAGCGGCTACACACACCTGCGATACCCACACGCCCATCCCCCGCCTGACGTATACGTAACCCTCTTCTATGCATATTCCTATAAGTTAGTTTATTTAATTTTTATCCACGTTTAGGGTATATGCCACCGGACCACCGGACATTCTTGATCCTGATTTCGCCGCATGACGCGGCCTATCCAAAGATGTGAGGTAGGTATGGTTCGGAACACAATCACCCCAGTGCAGATCGCCAGGGCATTGCGTGCAGCCAAGGAGTGGCACTGATGTCCAGTCTGGTAGAAGCACAGGTCCAGAGCGACCTGGACATTGCCCCCCTGTTGTTGCCCGCGCAGGTACTGCTCAACGACGCCCAGGCCTTGCAGGCCGCCCATGAACTGGCCGACGAGGCCCGCCAACAAGCCGCCCAGCGCGACCGCCAGCGCAAGCTGCCCTGGGCGCTGGTCGAGCAGTTCACCCGCAGCGGCCTGGGCAGCATCGCCATTCCCCGGGCCTATGGCGGCCCACAGGTTTCCTACGTCACCGTGGCCGAGGTCTTCGCGATCATTTCCGCCGCGGACCCGGCCCTCGGGCAGATCCCGCAGAACCAGTTCGGGATCCTCAACCTGATCCTCGGCTGCGGCACCGAGCGCCAGAAGAAACAGCTGCTGCAAAGCGTCCTGGAAGGCTGGCGCATCGGCAATGCCGGGCCCGAACGCGGCACCAAGAACACCCTGGAACTCAAGGCGCGGATCAGCGCCGACGCCGACGGCCATGTGCTCAATGGCCAGAAGTTCTATTCCACCGGTGCGCTGTTCGCCCACTGGGTGGCGGTCAAGGCGCTCAACGACGACGGCCGCCAGGTCCTGGCCTTCGTCCGCCGTGGTACCCCGGGGCTACGCATCGTCGATGACTGGTCGGGCTTCGGCCAGCGCACCACCGCCAGCGGCACCATCGTGCTGAACAACGTACGGGTGGACTCCGAGCTGGTGCTGGACAACTGGAAGATCAACGAGACGCCGAACATCCAGGGCGCCGCCTCGCAGCTGATCCAGGCCGCCATCGATGCCGGGATCGCCCGCGAAGCCCTGGCCGATGCCATTGGCTTCGTCCGTGAACGCTCGCGGCCGTGGATCGACGCCAATGTCGAACGGGCCAGCGACGACCTCTATGTGATCGCCGACATCGGCAAGCTGCAGATCGAACTGCACGCCGCCGAGGTCCTGCTGCGCAAGGCCGGCCAGGTACTGGACCAGGTCAGCGCGGCGCCGATCACCGCCGAGTCCGCGGCCCGTGCCTCCATCGCCGTGGCCGAAGCCAAGGTGCTGACCACCGAGATCTCCCTGCAAGCCAGCGAGAAACTGTTCGAGCTGGCCGGCAGCCGCGCCACCCTCGCCGAATTCAACCTCGACCGCCACTGGCGCAACGCCCGGGTGCACACCCTGCACGACCCGGTGCGCTGGAAGTACCACGCCGTCGGCGCCTATCACCTGAACGGCACGCTGCCGGCCCGTCATTCCTGGATTTGACCGCCCAGAACGCTTTTGACCAGATCTCTGGAGAAACACATGTCTCTTTCCCAACACGTCGCGGTCATCACCAGCGACGAGCAAGCCCTGATTGTCGCCAGCGACCTGGCGGAAGACTTCAAGCGCGACAGCGCCCTGCGCGATCGCGAGCGGCGCCTGCCGCACCCCGAGCTGGAAGCCTTCAGCCGCTCCGGCCTGTGGGGCATCAGCGTACCCAAGGAATACGGCGGCGCTGGCGTCTCCAACGTCACCCTGGCCAAGGTCACCGCGCTGATCGCCGAGGCCGACGCCTCCCTGGGCCAGATCCCGCAAAACCATTTCTATGCCCTCGAAGTGCTGCGGGTGAATGGCAGCGAGCAGCAGAAGCAACGGCTGTACGCCGAGGTCCTGGCCGGCCGACGCTTCGGCAACGCCCTGGCCGAGCTGGGCACCAAGACCGCCCACGACCGCACCACCCGCCTGAGCCGCGACCGCAGCGGCCAGGGCTACCGCATCGACGGGCGCAAGTTCTACGCCACCGGCGCCCTCTACGCCCAGCGCATCCCCACCTCGGTGGTGGATGAAGACGGCATCCAGCAACTGGCCTTCGTCCCCGCCGACAGCCAGGGCCTGAACGTGATCGACGACTGGAGCGGCTTCGGCCAGCGCACCACCGGCAGTGGCTCGGTGGTCTTCGAAAGCGTGGCGGTGGACGCCGCCGACGTGGTGCCGTTCCAGAGCGCCTTCGAGCGTCCGACCCCGGTCGGCCCCCTGGCGCAGATTCTCCACGCCGCCATCGATACCGGCATCGCCCGCGCCGCCTACGAAGACGCCCTGCGCTTCGTACGGACCAAGAGCCGGCCGTGGATCGATTCCGGCCTCGACAAGGCCAGCGACGATCCGCTGACCCTCAAGAGCTTCGGCCACCTGAGCATTCGCCTGCACGCCACCGAGGCCCTGCTGGAGCGGGCCGGGGAATTCCTCGACCGCGCCCAGGCCCAGACCAACGCCGAGACCGTGGCGGCGGCGTCCATCGCCGTGGCCGAGGCCCGGGCCCTGAGCACGGAGATTTCCCTGGCCGCTGGCAGCACCCTGTTCGAACTGGCCGGCAGCCAGGCGACCCTGGCCGAATACGGCCTGGACCGCCACTGGCGCAACGCCCGGGTGCACACCCTGCACGACCCGGTGCGCTGGAAGTACCACGCCGTGGGCAACTACTACCTCAACCAGCAGAACCCGCCACTGCGGGGGACCATCTGATGAGCGCCCTCGCCCCCACCAAGAAGAAGATCCTGCTCAACGCCTTCAACATGAACTGCGTCGGACACATCAACCACGGCCTGTGGACCCACCCACGGGACACCTCCACCCAGTACCAGAGCCTCGAGTACTGGACCGAGCTGGCCCAGTTGCTGGAGCGCGGGCTGTTCGACGGGCTGTTCATCGCCGATATCGTCGGGGTCTACGACGTCTACCAGGACTCGGTGGACGTGACGCTCAAGGAGTCGATCCAGCTGCCGGTCAACGACCCCCTGCTGCTGGTCTCGGCCATGGCCGCGGTCACCCGCAACCTGGGGTTCGGCCTCACCGCCAACCTCACCTACGAGGCGCCCTACCTGTTCGCCCGCAGGCTTTCCACCCTCGACCACCTGAGCCGTGGCCGGGTCGGCTGGAACATCGTCACCGGCTACCTGGACAGCGCCGCCCAGGCCATGGGCCTCAAGGAGCAGATCGAGCACGACCGCCGCTACGACCAGGCCGACGAATACCTGGAGGTGCTGTACAAGCTCTGGGAAGGCAGCTGGGAAGACGACGCCGTGGTCAACGACCGCGAGCAGCGCATCTATGCCCGGCCGGACAAGGTGCACAAGGTCGAGCACCAGGGCGAGTTCTACCAGGTCAGCGGCTATCACCTGTGCGAGCCCTCGCCCCAGCGCACCCCGGTGCTGTTCCAGGCCGGTAGTTCGGAGCGCGGCCTGGTGTTCGCCGGGCGCCACGCCGAATGCGTGTTCATCAGCGGGCAGAACAAGGCCGCGACCAAGGCCCAGGTGGACAAGGTCCGCGCCAGCGCCGTGGCCGCCGGGCGCAACCCCGAGGACATCAAGATCTTCATGGGCCTGAACGTGATCGTCGGTGCCACCGAGGAGCTGGCCTGGAAGAAGCACGCCGAGTACCGCAGCCATGCCAGCGCCGAGGCCGGGGTCGCGCACTTCTCCGCTTCCACCGGCATCGACTTCGCCCAGTACGAGCTCGACGAACCGATCCAGTACGTGAAGAACAACGCCATCCAGTCGGCCACCAAGCACCTGCAGAACAACGACTGGACCCGGCGCAAGCTCCTGGAGCAGCACGCCCTGGGCGGGCGCTACTTCACCGTGGTCGGCTCACCGCAACAGGTGGCCGACGACCTGGAGTCCTGGATCGCCGAGACCGGCCTGGACGGCTTCAACCTGACCCGCATCGTCACCCCGGAAAGCTATGTCGACTTCATCGACCTGGTGATCCCGGAGCTGCAACGACGCGGGTCCTACAAGACCGCCTACGAGACCGGGACCCTGCGCGAAAAGCTCTTCCACCAGGACCGCAAGCTACCCGCTCGCCACACCGGCGCGGCCTACCGCCGCTAACGGCATCGCGGGCGATGAAGCCGGCCCAAACACCCCAAAACTTCATGCACTGACTGGAACCCAAGACCATGAACACCAAGCTCCCGCGCCATCCGGTCAAAGCACTGGCCCTCGCCCTCGGGCTCTTCGCCAGCAGCGTCTTCGCCGCCGAACCGCCACTCAAGGTCGGCACCACCGCCGCCTTCGCCATTCCCCTGGAGGCCGCCGTCGCCGAAGCCGGCAAGCAAGGCCTGAAGGTGGAACTGGTGGAGTTCAGCGACTGGATCGCGCCCAACGTCAGCCTGGCCGCCGGCGACATCGACGTGAACTACTTCCAGCACATCCCGTTCCTGGAAAACGCCAAGGCCGCCGCCGGCTTCGACCTGGTGCCCTTCGCCCCGGGGATCATCAACAACGTCGGCTTGTACTCGAAGAAATACAAAAGCTTCGACGAACTGCCCCAAGGCGCCAGCGTGGCCATCGCCAACGACCCGATCAACAGCGGTCGCGGCCTGCAACTGCTGGCCAAGGCCGGGCTGATCGAGCTCAAGCCCGGGGTCGGCTACAAGGCCACCGAGGACGACATCGTCGCCAACCCGAAAAAGATCAAGATCCTCCAGGTCGAGGCCGTGCAACTGGTACGCGCCTACGACGACGCCGACCTGGTCCAGGGCTACCCGGCCTACATCCGCCTGGCCAAGACCTTCGATGCCGGCTCGGCGCTGCTGTTCGACGGCCTGGACCACAAGGAGTACGTGATCCAGTTTGTGATCCAGCCCAAGAGCAAAAACGACCCGCGGCTGATCAAGTTCGTCGACATCTACCAGCATTCGCCCGCCGTGCGCGCCGCCCTGGACCAGGCCCACGGCAAGCTCTACCAGGCCGGATGGGAAGGTTGAGATGACAGTCGCCACGCGCAAGCTCCCGCTCCCCGAACCCGAACCCCACAGCGCCGAACGGACCGAGCTGCACCCGGACCTGAACCGCGCCCAGGTGCGCTTCATCGGCCTGGGCAAGACCTACCAGGGCCAGCAAGGTCCGGTCCAGGCCCTGCACGGCATCGACCTGGCGATCCAGCGCGGCGAGGTGTTCGGCATCATCGGCCGCAGCGGCGCCGGCAAGTCGTCGCTGATCCGCACCATCAACCGCCTGGAACGCCCCAGCAGCGGCCGGGTGCTGATCGACCAGGTGGACATCGGCGAATTCGACGAAGACCGCCTGGTGGCCCTGCGCCGACGCATCGGCATGATCTTCCAGCACTTCAACCTGATGTCGGCCAAGACCGTGTGGCACAACGTCGAGTTGCCGCTGAAGGTGGCCGGGGTGCCCAAGGCCCAGCGCCAGCGCAAGGTCCGCGAACTGCTGGAACTGGTGGGCCTGAAGGACAAGCACCAGGCCTACCCGGCGCAACTGTCCGGCGGCCAGAAGCAGCGGGTGGGGATCGCCCGCGCCCTGGTCCACGACCCCGAGATCCTGTTGTGCGACGAGGCCACCTCGGCCCTGGACCCGGAGACCACCCAGTCGATCCTCGGCCTGCTGCACGAGATCAACCAGCGCCTGGGCCTGACCATCATCCTGATCACCCACGAGATGGCGGTGATCCGCGAGATCTGCGACCGCGTCGTGGTGCTGGAACACGGGCGCATCGTCGAACAGGGGCCGGTCTGGGAAGTCTTCGGCAACCCGCAGCACGAAGTCAGCAAGACCCTGCTGGCACCCTTGCAACATGAACTGCCCGAGGAGTTGCGCCAATGCCTGCGCAGCCATCCCGAAAGCGCCGCAGCAGCCGTGGTGCTGAGCCTGCGCTTTACCGGTGCACAGCGCGACGAACCGGACCTGGCGGCGCTGTTCAACGCCCTGGGCGGACGCGTGCGGCTGCTGCAAGGTGGCGTGGAACGCATCCAGGGCCACGCCCTGGGGCAACTGCTGCTGGCGGTGCAGGGCTCGTCCCTGGACGCCGAGGCACTGCGCCAGCGCGCCAGGCACTGGGCACAACAGGTGGAGGTACTGGGCTATGTGGCTTGATCGCTTGTTGCAGGGCATTCTCGACACCCTGCTGATGGTCGGCGTGTCGTCGTTGATCGCCCTGCTGGCGGGGATTCCCCTGGCGGTGATCCTGGTCACCAGCGGCAAGGGCGGGATCTACCAGGCCCCGGCGCTGAACCGGGCGCTGGGGGCTTTCGTCAACCTGTTCCGCTCGATCCCGTTCCTGATCCTGATGGTGGCGCTGATTCCCTTCACCCGGCTGATCGTCGGCACCACCTACGGGGTGTGGGCGGCCGTGGTGCCGCTGACCATCGCCGCCACTCCGTTCTTCGCGCGGATCGCCGAAGTCAGCCTGCGCGAGGTCGACCACGGCCTGATCGAAGCGGCCCAGGCCATGGGCTGCCGACGCTGGCACATTGTCTGGCACGTGCTCTTGCCCGAGGCGCTGCCGGGGATCGTCGGCGGCTTCACCATCACCCTGGTGACCATGATCAACTCCTCGGCCATGGCCGGGGCCATCGGGGCCGGCGGCCTGGGGGACATCGCCTACCGCTACGGCTACCAACGCTTCGACAGCCAGATCATGCTCACGGTGATCGTGTTGCTGGTGCTCCTGGTGGCCGCAATCCAGCTCGGCGGCGACCGCCTGGCCCGGAAACTCAACAAGCGCTGATGCAGGCTGCGCACGGACGCGCAGCGGCCGCCGGTGTATATTCGGTCGGTCCCTCCCACAAGCCGCCTGCCGCCATGAAACTTGCCCCCGACGATCTCGATACCATCACCGCCACCACCCTGGGCCACTACAACCAGGTGGCCGAAGGCTTTCGCGAAGGTACTCGCGACCACGACGTCAGCCAGAACATCGACGCCCTGCTGCGGCATATCCAGGGCACCGCGCCCTTCACCCTGCTGGACTTCGGCTGCGGCCCGGGGCGCGACCTGCGCGCCTTCACCCGCCTGGGCCATGTGGCCATCGGCCTGGATGGCAGCCAGGAGTTCGCCCGGATGGCCCGGCAAGACAGTGGCTGCGAGGTCTGGCAGCAAGACTTCCTCAAGCTCGACCTGCCAGCGGAGCACTTCGACGGGATCTTCGCCAACGCCGTGCTGTTCCACGTCCCCGGCCAGGAACTGCCCCGGGTGCTCAAGCAACTGCATGGCACCTTGAAGCCCGGCGGCGTGCTGTTCAGCTCCAATCCCAGGGGCGACAACCAGGAAGGCTGGAACGGCGCCCGCTACGGCGCCTACCACGACCTCGCGGCCTGGCAGGCGCTGCTGACCGCCGCAGGTTTCGTCGAGCTGGAGCACTACTACCGCCCCGCCGGCCTGCCCCGGGAACAGCAACCCTGGCTGGCCAGCGTCTGGCGCAAGGCCTGACGAACACCCCTCCCCGTAGGAGAGAGCGGGCGGCGATCCGACTTGCCCGCGATAGCGATGCGCCTGATGCACCGCCATCGCGAGCACGCTTCGCTCCCAGGGATCAGCGGCTGTCCTGGTCCGGCTTGGGCTCCTTGATCCTGTACCAGGCCACGTACAGCGCCGGCAGGAACAGCAGGGTCAGCAAGGTGGCGATGATGATGCCGCCGATCATGGCGTAGGCCATCGGCCCCCAGAACACTTCCCGGGCGATGGGGATCATCCCCAGGCTCGCCGCCGCGGCGGTGAGCAGGATCGGCCGCCGCCGGTGGTGGGTGGCTTCCAGTACCGCATCCCAAGGGTCGTACCCGTCCTTCTCGTATTCATCGATCTGGGTCACCAGGATCACCGAGTTGCGGATGATGATGCCGATCAGCGCCAGGATCCCGAGGATCGCCACGAAGCCCATGGGCGTTCCCGTCGGCACCAGGGCCAGGACCACGCCGATCAGCCCCAGGGGCGCGACACTGGCCACCAGGAACATCTTCTGCACGCTGTGCAGCTGGATCATCAGGAAGGTCGCCATCAGGAACAGCATCAGCGGCACCACCTTGGCGATCGGTCCCTGGGCCTTGCCGCTCTCCTCCACGGTGCCGCCGGTGGCCACCGAATAGCCGGCCGGCAGGCCGGAGGCGAACCTGTCGATGGTCGGCTTGAGCTGCTTGACCAGGTCGGTGGGCTGGATCTGGTCGCGCACCGCCGCCTTGATGGTGATGGTCGGCTTGCGGTCGCGGCGCCACACCAGGGGCTGCTCCAGCTCATAGCGCACACTGGCGAAGGCCAGCACCGGGATCGAGGTGCCGCTGGGGGTGACGATCTGCAGGTTCTGCAAGGTATCCGGTGAACCGCGCTCGCTGTCGTCGGCGCGGCCGACCACCTTGATCAGGTAGATGTCGTCATGCACCTGGGTCACCGTGGAGCCGCTGACGATGCTGTTCATCAGTTGCGCCACGTCTTCCGACGACAGGCCCAGTTGCCGCGCCTTGTCCTGGGCAATATCGATGCGCAGCACTTTGCCCGGCTCGTTCCAGTCGTAGATGATCTCGCCGATGTGCGAATTCTTGTCCAGCTCGGCGGCCAGCTCGATGGCGTGCTTGCGTACCTGGTCGATGTCCTTGCCGCTGACCCGGTACTGGATCGGCCGGCCCACCGGCGGCCCCATCTCCAGGGCCTGGACATAGCTGCCGATGCCGACGAAGTCCTGGCGCAGGCGCTTCTGCAGGCGCTCGGTCAGTGCGGTGCGCTGCTCCAGGCCCTTGCTGACGATCACCAGCTGGGCGTAGTAGGGATTCTGCAATTGCTGGTCCAGGGGCAGGTAGAAGCGGATCGCACCTTCGCCGATGTAGGTGCTCCAGCGCTCGATGTCCGGATCGTCCTTCAAGGTCGCCTCCAGTCGGTCCACCGCCCTGCGTGTCTCGTTGATCGAGGCGTTCTGCGGCAGGTTCAGGTCCACCAGGATCTCCGGCCGGTCGGAGGACGGGAAGAACTGGTTCTGCACGAAACGCATGCCGAACACCGAGGCGACGAACAACAGCACGGTGATGCCGATGGCCCACCAGCGATTGCGCATGGCCCACAAGAGGCCGCCATTGAAGGCCCGGCCGATCCGCCCCGGCTCCTCGGAATGAGGTTTGACGTCGGTGCTCAGGATATGCACGCCAATCACCGGGGCGAACAGCACCGCGACGATCCACGACACCAGCATCGCCACCGCGATCACCGCAAACAGGGTGAAGGTGTACTCCCCGGCCGAGCTGGCGTTCAGGCCGATGGGCACGAAGCCGGCCACGGTCACCAGGGTCCCGGTGAGCATCGGGAAGGCGGTGGAAGTGTAGGCGTAGGTCGCCGCCTGCTCCTTGCTTTCACCCTTTTCCAGGCGCGTGACCATCATCTCCACGGTGATCATCGCGTCGTCCACCAGCAGGCCCAGGGCGATGATCAGCGCCCCCAGGGAAATACGCTGCATGGTGATGCCGCTGTACTCCATGAACAGGAAGACCATGGCCAATACCAGCGGGATCGAACAGGCCACCACCAACCCGGCCCGGACCCCGAGGCTGATGAAGCTCACCACCAGGACGATCACCACCGCCTCGAACAACGCGCTGGTGAAGCCACCCACTGCCTCCTCCACCACCTCGGCCTGGTCGGAGACCTTGTGCACGCCGACGCCCACCGGCAGGTCGGCGGTCAGCTGGTCCATGCGCGCATGCAGGGCCTTGCCGAAATCCTGGATATTGCCGCCCTTCTTCATGGCGATCGCCAGGCCGATGGCCGGCTGGCCGTTGAAGCGGAACATCGGGGTCGAGGGGTCGACGTAGCCACGGCTGATCTCGGCGATATCCGCCAGGCGATAGAAACGATCGTTGAGCCGCAGGTTGACCGTGGCCAGGTCCTTCTCCGAGGCGAACTGCCCCGAAGTGCGCACCGAGATCCGCTCCGGCCCGGCCTCGATCACCCCGGCCGGGGTCACCGCGTTCTGCGATTGCAGGCTTTGCAGCACCTGGCGCTGGTCGATCCCCAGGGCCGCCAGCTTGCGGGTGGAGAAGTTGAGGTAGATCACCTCGTCCTGCTCGCCGACCATCTCCACCTTGCCCAGGTTCGGCACTTCGCGGATCTGCGCCCGCACCTGCTCCACGTAGTCGCGCAGCTGGCGCATGCTCAGGCCATCGGCGGTGAAGGCGTAGATGGAACCGAACACATCGCCGAACTCATCGTTGAACCCCGGCCCCTGCAAGCCCTGGGGAAACTCGCCACGGATGTCGTTGATCTTCTTGCGCACCTGGTACCAGATATCGGGGATGTCCTTGCCGCTGGTGGTGTCGCGCAGGTAGACGAACACCGTCGACTCGCCGGGGCGGGTGTAGCTCTTCACGTAGTCCAGGGAGTCGAGTTCCTCGAGCTTCTTCTCGATGCGGTCGGTGACCTGCTTGAGGGTCTCCTCCTGGGTCGCGCCAGGCCAGCGGGTCTGGATGACCATGGTCTTGATAGTGAAGGACGGGTCTTCCTCGCGTCCCAGGTTCATGTAGGAGAACACGCCCATCAACAGCGCCACGAACATCAGGTACCAGACGAAGGATTGATGCCTGATCGCCCACTCGGACAGGTTGAAGCTCCCTTTGCTGGCGGGCGTCATTGTGCTCGGTCCTCATCGATTTTGACTTTTTGCCCCGGCTTGAGGCTGTTGACGCCAGCGCTGACGATCCGCTCGCCGGGCTGCACGCCCTGGCTGATCAGCACCGAATCGCTGTCGCGGCTCAGTACCGTCACCTCACGGGGCGAGACAGTCAGGGCCTTGGGGTCGATGACCCAGATCCGGCTCTTGCCATCCACCTCTTGCAACGCAGTCGACGGCAGCTCGGTGCGCGGCGCGATGGCCGAGCTCAGGGTTACGCTGATGGCGGTGCCCAGGCGGAATGCCTCGGGGGTGTCCTTGAGGGTCAGGCGCGCCCGGCGGGTCCGGGTCGCGCTCTGGGCCTGGGGTTCGATCTCACGCACCGTGGCGCTGGTGCCGATGCTCGGATCCAGTTGCGCCGCGACCTGGAACACCACGTCCGCCGGCAACTGGTCCACCAGGTTCGCCGGCAGGTCGATCACCGCTTCCTTGACCTCGGGCCGGGCCAGGGTCACCACCTGCTGGCCGGCGCTCACCACTTGCCCGGCCTCGGCCTTCCAGGCGGTGACCACGCCACCGTGGTCGGTGTGCAACTCGCTGTAGCCGAGCTGGTCCCGGGCCTGCTGCACCGAGGCCCTGGCCTGGTCGAGGGAGGCGCGGGTGGTCTTCATGTCGGTCTGGGCCAGGTCCAGCTGGGCCTGGGCCCCGACCCCACGGTCGAACAGCTCCTGCTGGCGCCGGGCATTGGCCTGGGCATTGATCCACTGTGCCTGGACCCGGGCCAGGTCGCCCTGGGCCGCCCGCAACTGGTTCTGCTGGTCGGTGGGGTCCAGGGTCGCCAGCAAGTCCCCGGGGGCCACCTCGGCACCGACATCGACATTGCGCTTGGCAATCCGCCCCGGCACCCGGAAGCCCAGGTTGGTTTCGTAGCGCGCCTGGATGTTGCCGGCAAAGCGTCCCAGGCTTTCCTCGGACTGCGGCGTCACCTGGAGCCACAGCACCGGACGCACCGGTTCAGGCGCCGGGTCCTCCTTCGAGCAACCTGGCAGCAACACCGCGGCACACCACAGCAAGGCCAGGCGCTTCATGGCTGCCTCCCCTGCTCGGTGGTCTTGCCGGCGATCTCCACCGGTACTCCCGGATACAGCAGTTGCCCGCCGGCCACCACCACCTGCTCACCGCCCTCGAGGCCTTCGCTGATGATCACCTTGCCGGTCAGGTAGCGCCCGACCTTGACCTTGTGCAGTTGCGCCCTGCCGTCAGCGTCCACCAGCCATACCGCCGGCTCGCGCAGGTCCTTGGTCAGCGCCGCCCAGGGCAGCAACACGCTGGCCTTGGCAGTGGCGCGAGCGGTGGCGCTGACCACCGAACCCAACTCCATGCCCGCCGGCAACGAATCGAGCTTGACCTTGACCTGCACCGTGCCGCTCTGGGCCGAGACCACCGGCGTCACTTCGCGGACCTTGCCGGTGGTGGTCACCTTGGGATTGTCCAGCAGGGCGATGGGGATGGTTTCCTGCCCCGGTGGCTGCATCACCAGCGACTCGTAGACGTTGAAGACCGCATCGCGCTCGCCATCCTGGGCCAGGCTGAAGATTGGCTGCGTCGCCTGCATCACCTGGCCGACCTCGGCCTGGCGAGCAGTGATCACCCCCGGGGCCTCGGCCACTAGTTCGGTGTAGCCCAATTGCTCGCGGGCATTGGCCAACTGGGCCTGGGCCGCGCTCAAGGCGCTCTGGCTGCTGCGCAGGGCGGCCTGGGCCGAGTCGTATTCGCTCTGGCTGGTGTAGCCCTTGGGCAAGAGTTTCTGCTGGCGGACGAACGCGGCGCTGGTCTGCTTGACCCGCGCCTGCTCGGCGAACACCGCGGCATTGGCCGAATCGACGTTGGTCTGCAAATCCTTGGGGTCGAGCCTGGCCAGTACCTGCCTGGCCTCGACCCGGTCGCCGACATCCACCAGGCGCTGGATGATCTTGCCGCCAACGCGAAACGACAGGTCGGTCTGGACCCGTGCCTGCACATCGCCGGTGAGGGTCACCGAAGCGGCGAATTCACTGTTCTCCACCTGCTGCACATGCACCCTTGGATGGTCCTTTTGCGCAGGCTGTTCCGCCCCGCAACCTCCCAGCAGGGCCAACAGGCAGAGCCCCACCACCCACTTCGTATCGAGACCAGCCATGCAGGCTCCTTTTGCTTGATCGATGCGCCGTGACGTTTACGACTGTGAGCTTAGAACAGGGTTCCACCCTTGCACTGTCCCCGCAGCGCAGGGTCTTGCTGCGTGCCCCGGAAGGTCCTGCCGGCCTTGGCGCAGCCTCGCTGCGCTCGACAGCGGCTACAGGTTCGCCCCGTGTCGCCGCCGCAGGGATGGCGCGACAAGAGCGCGGGGGATTGGGCACACTGCGCGGCAGGCAAAGGAGATCCGGCATGCTCAAGACCCTGGCGGTGGCCAATTACCGCTCCATCAACAAACTGGTGATTCCGCTCGCTCGGCTGAACCTGATCACCGGCGCCAACGGCAGTGGCAAATCCAATCTGTACAAGGCCCTGCGCCTGTTGGCGGAAACCGCCCAGGGTGGGGTGGTCAACGCCCTGGCCCGGGAGGGCGGGCTGGACTCGACCTTCTGGGCCGGGCCGGAAACCATCAGCCGACGCATGAGCCGGGGTGACGTGGCAGTCCAGGGCGGTCCACGCAAGACGGTCAAGCGCCTGCAACTGGGCTTTGCCAGTGAAGATTTCGGCTACGCCATCGGCCTCGGACTACCCGACTCCAGTGGGCATTTCATGCTTCCCGGCCACAGCCTGCCGATTCCATCGCGCTTCACCCTCGACCCCAACATCAAGCGCGAAAGTATCTGGGGCGGTGCGCTGTATCGGTCGGCCAGCGTGCTCGTGGATCGCCAGGGTCCGATGGTACGGGCTCGCGACGGGCGACAGTGGGAAGTACTGACGCAACACATCTCCAGCGGCGACAGTCTGTTCGACCAAGTGGGCAACCTGCGCTCATCGCCAGAAGTCTTGCACCTGCGCGAGCAGATCCGCGGCTGGCGCTTCTACGATCACTTACGCACCGACAGCCAGGCCCCCGCGCGCCGAGCGCAACTAGGTACCCGCACCCCGGTTCTGCACCATGACGGCCGGGACCTGGCGGCGGCCTTGCAAACCATCATCGAGGTCGGCGACCAACAAGCCTTGCACGACACCATCAGCGATGCTTTCCCGGGTTCCAGCCTGGAGATCGATGCTGTACCCGGAGGCTTGTTCGAAGTGCGTTTCCGCCAGGAAGGCTTGTTGCGCCCGCTGTCGGCGGCGGAGCTGTCGGACGGCACCCTGCGCTACCTGCTGCTGGTGGCGGCCCTGCTGACCCCGAGACCGCCGACGCTGATGGTGCTCAACGAACCGGAAACCAGCCTGCACCCCGACCTGCTGCCGGCGCTGGCGCGCCTGATCATCCGTGCCTCGGAGCAGTGCCAGGTGTGGGTGGTGTCCCACGCCCGGCGCCTGATCGCAGCCCTGCAGGAAGACCCGCAGTGCAACTGCATCGTGCTGGAAAAGGAGCTGGGCCAGACAGGTATCGTCGGCCAGCGCCTGCTCGACGAGCCCGCCTGGTACTGGCCCGATTGAGCCGCCAGAAAAGCATCACGGGCAAGCTTCGCTCCCAAGGTCTGTGTAGGAGCGAGGCTTGCCCGCGATGGCGTACTCAAGAGCGCCTCAAGCACCCGGGGCGGATCACCCCTGCCACTTGCCGCCTTCGACGATCACGCTGTCGGGGTTGGTGTCGTCGCTCAGTTCCTTGCGCACGTATTGGTCGTACAGCTTGAGCAGGTACTTCTGCTCGCCCAGCTTGGCCAGCTCGGCATTGACCCAGTCAC
Source organism: Pseudomonas sp. KCJK8993 (assembly GCF_046230915.1). Lineage (NCBI taxonomy): Bacteria > Pseudomonadati > Pseudomonadota > Gammaproteobacteria > Pseudomonadales > Pseudomonadaceae > Pseudomonas > Pseudomonas sp. KCJK8993. The sequence goes on along the minus strand of NZ_JBJJLO010000003.1, from coordinate 125,644 downwards.
GCAGCTCGGTGTTGCCCTTCTTCACCGCCGGGGCGATCGGCGCCTGCTCGCCCAGGGTCTGCGGCAGCACGCGGTAGCCCGGGTTCTGCTTGGACCAGCTGAACAGGATCAGGTTGTCCTGGGCGTAGGCATCGCCACGGCCATTGGCCAGGGCCTGCAGGGACTCGGTGTTCTTCTCGAACTTGAGCAGCTTCCAGTCCGGGTGGTTCTGGGTCAGCCAGATATCCGCGGTGGTGCCGGTGGTGACGATGGTGGTGCGGCTCGCCAGGTCATCCAGGCTCTTCACCGGGCTGCCCTCGGGCACCAGGGCCTGGACCGCGACCTTGAGGTTGGGGTTGGTGAATTCCACCGCTTCCTTGCGCTCGGGGGTCACGGTCATGTTGGCCAGGATCAGGTCGACCTTGTCGCTTTGCAGGAACGGAATGCGGCTGGCCGGCTCCACGGCGACGAACTCCACCTTGTTCTCGTCGCCCAGCAGGTCCTTGGCGAACTGGCGGCCGATGTCGGTATCGAAGCCCACGTAGCGCCCGGCCTCATCGACGAAACCGAACGGCGGCTTGTCGGTGAACACGCCGACGATCAGCTTGTCCCGGGCCTTGATCTTGTCCAGGTAGCTGGCCGCCGGCGCAGCGCTGGCGGCACTGGCCGCAGGCTTGGAGGCCTCGGAAGATTTATCGCAGCCAGCCAGCAGGGCCAGGCCGAACAGCGGTAGCAACAGCAGTGAAGACTTGACGGTTTTCATAAGAGCTCCAGTTCCTTTCTAGGGGCTTTCTTGGGTAATGCTTCGACGAACGAGAACTTCTCCAGGAACTGCTGCGCGCGGACGGTCTGCGGGTTCGTGAAGAAAGCTTCGGGGGTGTTCTGCTCGAGGATGCGGCCAGCGTCCATGAACACGATGCGGTCGGCCACGGCCCGGGCGAAGGCCATTTCATGGGTAACGATCAGCAGCGTCATGCCGTCCCGGGCCAGGCCCTGGATCACTTGCAGCACTTCCTTGACCATTTCCGGGTCCAGCGCCGCGGTGACCTCGTCGAACAGCATCACCTGGGGGTTCATGCACAGCGAGCGGACGATGGCGATGCGTTGCTGCTGGCCGCCGGACAGCTGCCGGGGAAACGCCTGGCGCTTGTCCGCCAGCCCGACCCGTTCCAACAGCGCCTCGGCCTGGGCCTGGGCCTCGCGGCGCTGGCGCTTCTGCACCTTGAGCGGGCCGAGGAGGATGTTGTCCAGCACGTTCATGTGGGGAAACAGGTGATAGCTCTGGAACACCATGCCGATCTGCTGGCGTACCTGGCGCCAGTCGGTGGCCGGGTCCAGCAGCTCGCGGCCGGCGAAGCGCAGGTGGCCGCCCTGGGCGCTTTCCAGGCCGTTGAGGCAGCGCAGCAGGGTGCTCTTGCCGCAGCCGCTGGGGCCGAGGATGACGATCACCTCGCCCGACGCCACGCTCAGGTCGATATCGCGCAGCACCTGCTGCGAGCCGAAGAACTTGTTGAAACCCTGGAACTCGATCAATGCGCTCATGCTTGCGTCCAGCGCCGCTCCAGCACGCGGGAGGCGGCCGACAGCGGGTAGCAGATGAAAAAGAAAAACAGGAACAGGACGCCGTAGATCAGCACCGACTCGTAGGTACGCTCGATGATCTGCTGGCCGACCTTGATCACGTCCACCACGCCGATCAGCACCGCCAGGGAGCTGGTCTTGATGATCCGCGTGTAGACGTTGATGGTCGGCGGCGTCATGCGCTTGAGGGCCTGGGGCAGCAGCACGTGGCCATACAGCTGCAACGTCGACAGGCCGATGGACAACCCCGCCTCACGCTGGCCCCGGGGCAGCGAACGCAGCGCCCCGCGCACCACCTCGCCGACCTCGCTGGCGCCCCACAGCGACAGCACCAGCACCGCACAGGTGAAGCTGGGAATGCTGATGCCGAAGAAGATCGGGAAGCCGAAGAACAGCAAGTACAGCCAGACCAGCACCGGGATCGCCCGGAACAGCTCCAGGTAGAGGCGCAGCAGCACATCCAGCACTCGCCGCTGCAGGCTGCACAGCACGCCATAGAGCACGCCGCCCAGGGTGCTGAAGAGGATGCTCAGCAAGGAAATCGACAAGGTCTGCTCGGCGCCCCGGGCCAGTTGCGGCAGGGACACCAGCAGCAGCTCAAGACCCGAACTGGCCATGTTGCAGCCTCCTTTCCAGGTAGCTGAGCAACAGCGACAGCGGCAGGAACAGCAGCACGCAGATCAGCGTCAGCACCGCCAACATCTCGTAGGTCTTGTAGTACAGGGCGATGTAGCTCTTGGTGGTGTAGAGGATCTCCGGCACCGCCACCGCCGAGACCACGGTGGTCTCCTTGAGCAGGAAGATGAAGTTGGCGAACAGCGACGGCAGGCTGAGGATGCCCGCCTGGGGCAGGATCACATAGCGCAGCAGCTGCCAGCGCGACAGGCCGATGGAGCGCCCCGATTCCAGCTGGGCCAGCGGCACCGCCTCGACCCCGGCGCGCAGCACCTCGGTGAGATAGGCACCGCCGAGGAAAGTCATGGTGATGATCGCCGCGGTGAAGCCTGAGACCTTGATCCCCAGGGCCGGCAGGGCGAAGTAGACGAAGAACAGCTGGATCAGCAACGGCGTGTTGCGCGCCAGCTCCACGTACAGGCCGATCAGGCGGTGCACATAGGGCGTGCGGAACACCAGGAAGGCAGCGTTGATCAACGCCACTAGCAGGGAGGTACCGATGGCGATCAGGCCGACCTGCAGGGTCACCCCCACGGCCTTGAGGAACGCCGGCAGGGTGCTGAGGATGAAAGCGTAGTCGAGGGTCATTGAACGTCCTGGACGTCGCCGGGATACGGCGACGGTGATGCAGTCCATGGGGCGATGGGTAATCGCCGGGCTGAGCGCGACTCTAAAGCTATAAAAAGCAGAATTTAAATACCGTTAAGGCATATTGATATCACCCAAAAACCTAACCCGCGGATTTGCCGGGCTGGCATCCAGCGACTACCTTTTTGCCTGCCTGCCGGGTTCATGAGGACCGGGGCATTTCCCAGGACGCGCAGCTTCACAAGGACGATGACCATGGCCGATGAAAAGACTCCGCAACCGCTCGATCCCCATGACTTGCTCAAATGGCTCATGGCCTTGCGCCGGGCCATGCAGCCGGCGGGCTGACGCTGGCCAAAGATCCCAGCAATAAAAAACGCCGACGCTGGCCTAGCCGTCGGCGTTCGAACCTTGAAGGGGTTGGTCCGGTGGACAGCCTAGCCCATCAGAAGGCCGGCAATACCGCGCCGCTGTATTTCTTCTCGATGAAAGCCTTCACTTCAGGGCTGGTCAGGGCCTTGGCCAGCTTCTGGATGGCCGGGCTGTCCTTGTTGTCCGGACGGGCCACCAGGTAGTTCACGTAGGGCGAGTCGGCGCCTTCGATCACCAGCGCATCCTTGGCCGGGTTCAGGCCGGCTTCCAGGGCGTAGTTGGTGTTGATCATGTCCAGGTCAACCTGGTCCAGGACCCGTGGCAGCATGGCCGATTCCAGTTCCCTGAACTTGAAGTTGTGCGGGTTCTTGGCGATGTCCTTCGGAGTGGACACGGCGTTCTTCGGATCCTTGAGTTCGATCAGGCCGGCCTTGTGCAGCAGGATCAGCGCACGACCGCTGTTGCTGCCTTCGTTGGGGATGGCGATGCTGGCGCCGTCCTTCAGCTCGGCCAGGCTCTTGACCTTCTTCGAGTAGCCGCCGAAAGGCTCGACATGCACGCCGATCACGGTCTCCAGGTGGGTGCCCTTGCCTTCGTTGAAGTTCTTCAGGTACGGCAGGGTCTGGAAGTAGTTGGCGTCCAGGCGCTTCTGGTCCACTTGCACGTTGGGCTGCACGTAGTCGGTGAAGACCTTCACTTCCAGGTCCACGCCTTCCTTGGCCAGGGTCGGCTTGATCAGCTCGAGGATCTCGGCGTGCGGCACCGGGGTCGCGGCGACGACCAGCTTCTCGCCGGCCTGGGCGATACCGGCGCCCAGGGCTGCCGCCAGTGCGGTGAACAACAGAACTTTTTTCATGGGATGTCCTTAGGTGTCGGGGTCCGACGATGGCTTCAAACAGGGAGTGGATCGGGATACTGGTGAAGTGCCACTGCTGGCGTGAACCGGACAATACCGAGATTTTTTATTCCCGAAAAATATCTTTTATTCAAGTTCATATTCCATTTTGTTCATACAGCCGAAAAGCCCCTTGCCAGAGCGCTCGCCCTATCGCAGCACCCGGCGAAGGTTGCACCGCTGTCGAGCGCGGCAAGGCTAGGTCAAGGCCGGCAGGGCCTTCAGGCAGGCCATTGAGCGGACTTCTTGGCGGCCGCTACGCGCCCTTACGCAGCCTGTAGCCGCTGTCGAGCCTGCGAGGCTGCGCACGAGGACGCAGTCCTCGCGCAACGAACTCCGCCCAAATCTCGTAGCGCCTGGACAGACAGGCGCTCCGCGCCCGGGCGCAGCCTGCGCCAGCGCCTACACCGCCAGCAGTTGCTTGAGGGCGGCGCGATCCGCCTCGGTGCCGGACTCGAGGATCCCGCGTACCAGCAGGCGCACCTGCTCCAGGGGCGCGGCCTGGGACGGCAGGTTGAGGTGTTCCGGAAGGATTTCCCCACCATCGCTGACCAGCAGGGCGAAGTGAATGACGTTCTCCAGCTCGCGGGTATTGCCCGGCCAGCTGTGGCGCTCCAGGACCTGTTGCGCGGCTTCGCTGATCAGCGGCACGGGCAGGTCCAGGCGCTGGCTGTAGATCCCCAGGAAGTATTCGGCCAACGATTCGATATCCCCCACCCGCTCGCGCAGGGCCGGCAGCTCCAGCTGGCCCTCGCTCAGGTAGCGATACAAGCGCTCGTGGAACTTGCCCGCCGCCACCGCCTGGGCCAGGTCGATGCTGGTGGCCGCCACCAGGCGCACATCCACCGGGCTTGGCTGCTGCGCGCCGACCCGGGTCACCTCGTGGTTCTCCAGGGCCGCCAGCAGCTTGGTCTGGATCGGCAGCGGCAGGTCGCCGATCTCGTCCAGGTACAGGGTCCCGCCATTGGCCGAGCCGAACCAGCCGGCCCGGCTGCTGGCCGAGCCGCTGAAGCTGCCCGCGGCATAACCGAACAGCTCGGCGTCGGCGTAGGTCGGGCTGATGGCCCCGCAGTTGACCGAGACGAACAACCCGCCACGATCGCTGGCGCGGTGGATATGCCGGGCCAGCAGCTCCTTGCCGGTGCCGGTCTCGCCACGGATCAGCACCGAGGTCGAACGCGGCGCCAGTTGCTCCAGCTCCTCGCGCAGCTGGCGCGAACGCGGATCGACGAACACCAGCGCCTTGGCGCGGATGCTCAGGGGGCTTTTCTCGGCATCGGGAAAGGTCAGCAACGGCTGGCCGAAGGGGGTATGCGAACTCATGGCGGACTCCCGCCCCAAGGTGCCTGGAGGCGGGGGCGCTTAAACGAAAGAAGAAAACTCAGGCACGACGCAGGGCGTGCTGTTCCATGCGGTTTTGCAGGCGGTAGAGATAGGCGAAGCCCTGTTCCCAGCGATGGTGGCCGGACTTGACGTTGATATGCCCGGCACCGGCCAGGATCCCGGCCTCGGCGCCCCAGTCCCGGGCCAGCTCCAGGGCTCGCGCCGCGCTGACCGCGCTGTCGTTGTCCGAGCTGACCACCTGGCTGGGGAACGGCAGCAGGCCCCGGGGGATCGGGGCGAAATTGCGCAGCGCCGGGACACAGGCCGGACGCTCCACGTCGGCCGGCGCCACCAGCAGCGCGCCACGCACCTGGCGCAAGGCCGCCAGCGGCGCCCGCGCCGCCCAATGGGCCACGGTGACGCAACCCAGGCTATGGGCGATCAGGATCACCGGGGTGTCATCGGCGGCAATGGCTTCGGCCAACGCGGCGACCCAGTCTTCCCGGCGCGGCGTCAGCCAGTCGGCCTGCTCCACTCGCGCACTGTTGGGCAGGCTGCGCTGCCAGTGGCTTTGCCAATGATCTTCTGGCGATCCCTGCCAGCCCGGCACAATCAAGTAGCGAATGGATTCGTTGCGCATGGGGAACTCTCCTGCTGCGTGTCTGTTCCCGAACGAGTATAGGGAGGGGATTTATATTGGTTAAGGAATAAGAAGCTATTTATTAAGACCTATAAAGAATATAAAACCCAACCCGCTCCACCTCGTGCAATCGCTGCCGCAGGCTGCGCAACGGCCGCCCGGGAGCCCATTCCACCGCGCACTTGAAGGCCCTGCGGGCCTTGGCGCAGCCTCGCTGCGCTCGACAGCGGCTACAGCGCCACAACAAAAAAAAGGCCGCACCCTGCCAAGGAGACGGCCTGAAAAGTCGTGGCTTTGTTGCTCGGTATCAGCGGGCGGTAATCACCGACAGCTTGGTGATGCCCGCACGCTCGATGGACGCCATGGCCCGGGCCACCTCGCCGTAGTTGACGCCATCGTCGGCCTGCAGCTGGACGCGGACTTGCGGGTCCTTCTGCTTGGCCGCTTGCAGGTTGGTTTCCAGGAGATCCGGCTGGATCTCGTCCTTGTTGATAAACAGCTTGCCGGTGCCATCGATGCTCACCACCAGCGGGTCCTTCTGCTCCACCGGGGCCACGGCCTCGGTCTTGGGCAGGTTGATGGGAATGGCGTTGGTCAAGAGCGGCGCGGTGACGATGAACACCACCAGCAGCACCAGCATCACGTCCACCAGCGGGGTGACGTTGATCTCGCTCAGTACCTCGTCGCTATCCTGGGTCGAGAAGGCCATGTCAGGAGGCCTCCTTCACTTTGTGGCCGCTGCCCTGGGCCGCGACCTTGTGCGCAGCCGGATGGATCAGCACGCGGAACGAACTCTTCTGCGCCAGGCTGTAGAAGTCATGGGCGAAGTCATCGAGGTCGGCGGCGGTCAGCTTCAGGCGCCGCAGGAAGTAGTTGTAGACCAGCACCGCCGGCACGGCGACGGCGATCCCCACGCCCGTGGCCACCAACGCCGCGCCGATGGGCCCGGCCACGGTTTCCAGGCTGGCCGAGCCCGCGGCGCTGATGCCCTTGAGCGCTTCCATGATCCCCCATACGGTGCCGAACAGGCCGATGAAGGGCGAGGTGCTGCCGATACTGGCGACCACCGCCAGGCCTGTCTCAAGGGAGCGGCGCTCACGCACGATCTGCTGGCGCAGGGCACGCTCGAGCCGGTCCTGGTGGTTGATCGCCTGGCTCAGGTCGGCGGCGTGGGCGGCATCGCCCACCTGGATCGCCGCGTAGCCGGCCTGGGCCACCCGGGCCGCCGCACCGGGCTGGGTTTCGCTCAGGGGCGCGGCGGAGTCCAGGCTCGAAGCCGCCCAGAACTGATTGTGGAACTTGCGATCCTGGGCCTTGAGGCGGGCGAACTGCACGCCCTTGACCAGGGCCAGGCCCCAGGTGGCGACGGAGAAGACCACCAGCAGCCAGATCACCGCGCTTTCGATGGATTCCAGTGGAGATGCCAGTAACGTCATGATGTATTCCCTCTATAAGCGTGTGGATCGGGCCTTGCGGCTCAATGGATCTTGAAATCGATAGGTACGCTGACCCAGCCGTCCTGGGCCACGTCGCCCTGCTTGGCCGGGACGAAGCTCCAGCGCTTGACCGCGGCCAGGGCCGCATCGTCGAGTTGCTGGCGCCCACTGCTCTTCTGGATCTGGATCTCTCCCGGCTTGCCGCTGGCCAGCACGTGTACCCGAAGCAGTACCGTGCCTTCCCAACCCCGCCGCTGGGCCAGGGAGGGGTATTCCGGTGCCGGGTTCTTCAGGTACGCGGCGCTGGCCGAAGCCGGGGTCACCGGAGCGGGAGCCGCTGGCGCGGGCGGGGCCGGGGCGGCCACCGGCGCGACCGGCTGCGGCGCTGCCGGAGCCTGCTGCACTGGCTTGGGCGCGGGCTTGGGTTCGGGCTTGGGCAGCGGTTTTGGCTTGGGCTTGGGCACCGGCTTGGGTGGCGGCGGCTTCACTGCCAGCTCGTCCTCCACCGGCGGCGGTGGCTCCACCACCGGCTGGACCGGCTGCGGTGGCGGCGGCTCGACCACCGGTGGCGCCGGATGCGAGAACTCGATGGTCATGGGCGGGATTTCCGGCGGCACGATGGGCAGCACCGGAGTGGGCTTCTGGCTCAGCCAGTAGATCACCGCGCCGTGCAACACCAGGGCCGCCACTCCCAGGAGAATCGCCTCGCGCCGGCGCAGCACCCGCTTGGGTGTGCGTTGCAGCCGAGCCTGGCCCAGCGGCAAGCGATGCGGCCGGCCGAGATCGACCAACTCGCCGCTGGGTGCCTGGCGCCACGGCACCTCCTGCGCGCTGGCGACGGTCTGGACATTGCCCATTGATTCACTCCCTACGATCTTCTGCGGATAACCGGCACCAGCGCCCTGACTCCCCCGCGCAACGGTGCCGTGGGATCCATGATCCGCGCCCCACTCTTATCTCTTAAAGTAATCTTTCAAGTTATATATAGACCCGCATGGAATATACAAAACTCGTGAAACCCTCCAGGCCGCGTGAATCAAGGGCTGCAGCCGCAACGGCGAAAGTCCATGCCTTGCCGGCATGAAAAATATTCCCGCAAGGCATCGAAAACACCTGGATAGCAGCCTCGATACAACTAACCAGAAGCAACGGCTCACAACTAAACTCAAACTCCGGGCACGACAAAGCCGCTGGAACATCACGCAAAGTTAATATCGACTAGCGGATATCCAGCGGCTGTCAGTTATCGAACTCGTTACTGCTTGAGGAATTCACCACTCAGGCCGACCACATCACCGCTGAAGTTGCTGCGGGCTCCGGACGCACGCAACCGGGCGTAGTTGTGATCGGCGGAAAACAGCGCCCAGGCCTGGGTCAACTCTCCGCTGAACGAACCGTTGGCGTCGTTGCCATCGGTCACGACCAGGCGGGCGTCGGCGTTGGAGTCTGCATAGGTGCCATTGATGCTCGACATGATGCAGGTTTCCTTATGCAGTTAAAGGTTTCTTCCAATGAGGCAAGTTCAAAAAACTCACGAAACCAGCATGGCCGGCACCCAAAAAGTTGTCCAAGACAAACTTGAGTTACAACTAATCAAATAGCTATAGAGTCCAGCACGCCCCCTATAGGCCATATCCACGCCAAGGCAACTTATAACTTTCCGGCCGCCAGCACGCGCAACTGCTCCTGCAATGCCTTGCCTGCCCGACTCAAGCCGCTGCCGGCATACAGGGCCAGGCGCACGCCCTGGATATCCGGCAGGCCGCTGGCGGCATCGAGGATGCGGTGCTGCTTGCCCAGCACCCGCACCGGCAACAGGCTGATCCCCAGGCCCGCGCCCACCGCCGAGCAGACACTGGCCAGGCTGGCGCTGGAATAGGCGATGCGCCAGGGCCAACCGCCCACTTCCAGGTGGTGGAGCATTTCCTGGCGGTACAAGCCCCCCACGGGAAAGGCCACCAGCGGCAGCGGTTCGCGCCCGAAGGCCGGTTGCCGGAGGCTATCGGCCCAGCACAACGGCTCGGGCCAGGAATCCAGGCAGTCGTCGCCATGGCCCATCTGCTTGACCAGCAACAGGTCGAACTCGCCACGCCGGTATTGGCGCAGCAACTCCGGCCCCAGGCCGCAAGTGACCTCCAGGCGCACCGCCGGGTAGTCGCGGCCAAACCGTGACAGCAACGGCATCAGGCGCTCGGCGGCATAGTCCTCCGGCACCCCCAGGCGCAGCACTTCTTCGCTGCGCTGGTTGATCAGCACGTCACTGGCCTCTTCGTGCAGCGCCAGGATGCGCCGGGCATAGGCCAGCAACCGCTCGCCCTCGACCGTGGCCGCCACCCGGCGCTGGTCGCGGTCCAGCAACTGGCAGCCCAGGCTCTCCTCCAGGCGCCGCACCTGCTGGCTCACGGTGGACTGGGTCAGGTGCAGGCGCTCGGCGGCGCGGGTGAAATTCTGGCAGTCGGCGACTGCCACGAAACTGCGCAACAACACGGGATCGAACATCGCCAAACCATTCTGATAGCCACTGATTGGCATGATTATATTTAATTTCAGAATACCCAGGGGCTTGCCCATACTCGTCGCTCATCAGTCGGAACGGGAGGTTTGCATGGGGTTCAACCGGTCCTTCAAACGCGGCCTGTTGGCCGCCGGCCTGCTCACGGCGGGAGGGGTAATGGCCAGCGACAATGCATTGCTCGAAGCAGTACGCAACGGACAGTTGCAGCCAGTACGCGAGCTCATCGCCCAGGGCGCGCCGCTCGACGACCGGGACCCGGATGGCAGCAGCCCGCTGCTGTTGGCCACCCGCGGCAACCAGGTGGAGATCGCCCGGGCGCTGATCGAGGCCGGCGCCGACGTCAACCGCAAGAACCTGATGCAAGACAGCCCCTACCTGCTGGCCGGGGCCAGCGGCCACGACGAGATCCTCAAGCTGACCCTGGCCCATGGCGCCGACCTCAAGAGCACCAACCGCTACGGCGGCACGGCGCTGATCCCGGCCTGCGAGCGCGGCCACGAAACCACCGTGGGGTTGCTGATCGCCGCCGGGGTCGACCTGGACCACGTCAACCGCCTGGGCTGGACCTGCCTGCTGGAGGCGATCCTGCTCTCCGATGGCGGCCCGGCGCACCAGCGCATCGTCAGCCGGCTGATCGCCGCCGGCGCCGACCTGAACCTGCCGGACCGCGCCGGGATCAGCCCCCTGCGCCATGCCGAACAACGCGGCCAGGAGGCCATCGCCAAATTGCTGCGCGAAGCCGGGGCTTCCTGAGCTCGCGCAGTGCACGCCGGAGACTTGCATGCATAACGATCAACACTTCCTCGAACGAGCCGTGGCCCTGGCCCGACGCAACGTCGAACAGGGCGGCCGGCCCTTCGGCGCCTTGCTGGTACGCGACGGCCAGGTGCTGGCCGAGGCGGTCAACGAAATCCACCTCAGCCAGGACCCCACCGCCCACGCCGAATTGCTGGCGATCCGCAGCGCCAGCCAGCAACTGGGCCCGCGCCTGGACGGCTGCGTGATCTACGCCAGCGGCCAGCCCTGCCCGATGTGCCTGGCGGCCATGCACCTGTGCGGCATATCCCGGGCGGTGTTCGCCGCCAGCAACCAACAGGCGGCGCCGTTCGGCCTGTCCACCGCGGCGATCTACGAACAACTGGGCCTGCCCCTGGCCGCCCAGCGCCTACCGGTGCAGCACCTGCCACAGGCGGCGATGCAGGCTATCTACCAAGATTGGCAAGACCGTCATGCCGCGCACTGAACCAGCGTTCAAGACCTTCGCCGGCTGGGCCTTGCTGGTGTGCCTGGGGCTCAACCTGCGGCCGATCCTCAGTTCGGTCAGCCCGCTGCTGGGACAGATCCGCGAAGCCACCGGCATGAGTTTCCAGAGCAGCGCCTGGCTCACCAGCCTGCCGGTGATCTGCATGGGCCTGGTGGCACTGCTGGGTGTGCGCATCGAAGCGCGCCTGGGAGAGCGCCACGGGGTTTCCCTGGGCCTGCTGCTGGTGCTTTTGGCCTGCCTGGCGCGCCTGTACTTCGGCCAGGCACCAGCCTTGCTGGCTTCCGCCCTGCTGGGCGGCGCCGGCGTCGCGCTGATCCAGGCCCTGGTGCCGGCGCTGATCAAGCGCCAATTCCAGCATCGAGTGGCCCTGGCGATGGGCGTGTATTCGGCCTCGCTGATGGGCGGTGGCGGGCTCGCCGCACTGCTCAGCCCGCAAGTGGCCCTGCACTTCGCCAGCTGGCGGATGGGCCTGGGAGTCTGGCTGCTACCGACCATGGCGGCCCTGATGCTGTGGACCTGCCTGCCCCTGGGCGCCGCCCGCCGCCCAGGTGCCCGATTCGTGACTGACAGCCTGTGGAGAAACCGCCGGGCCTGGCTGCTGGCGCTGTACTTCGGCCTGGTGAACTGCGGCTACATGAGCATGGTGGCCTGGCTCCCGGCCTACTACCTGCAGATGGGCTGGAGCGCCACGCTGAGCGGTTCGTTGCTGGCGTTCATGACCGTGTTCCAGGTCATCGCCGCGCTGTTGATGCCAGCCCTGGCCCAACGCAGCGTCGACCGTCGGCCTCTGCTGGGCATCAGCCTCACCGCCCAGGCCCTGGGCTTTCTCGGCCTGGTGCTGTGGCCGCTGCAAGCACCGCACCTGTGGGTGGCGCTGATCGGTTTCGGCCTGGGCGCCTGCTTCGGCCTGAGCCTGATCCTCACCCTCGACCACCGCCGCGATCCCCGGGCGGCCGGGCAACTGGCGGCCTTCGTCCAGGGCGTGGGGTTCTTGCTCAACGCCGTCTCGCCCTGGCTCACCGGCTGGCTGCGCCAGGTCACCGGCGAGTTCACCAGCGCCTGGTGGGTGCTGGTCGCCGGTGCCGTGGCGATGCTGCTCCTGACCCGCATCTTCAGCCCGTCCAGCTACCAGCCCAGGGCCCGTTTCGACACCGCCGCACACGCCGCATGAGCCTGGTGCCGGGTCCATCGGGCGGCTCGTGCCGAGCCGTGCGCAGCCTGCGCCAGCGGCTACACGCAACCCTGTAGCCGCTGTCGAGCGCAGCGAGGCTGCGACCGGGCGCGCAGCGCCCGCAACACCAGCAACGCGCTGCGGCAGGTCACCGATGAACAGCAAACAACGGCCACCGGCCGGGACTCGATGGAGTGGGCCAAAGCAATAAACGTTGGAGCGCGGGGAAATATTAGGGGAAATAAATTATTGTAATTCGATAATTATTTATCAATAATCCGTCACCCCCACAGCTTTGCAAGGAATACCCGATGCCCCTCCAAAACAATGGTTCTGCCCAATACCGGTTACGCCGGGTCGGCATGCTGGCCGCGATCCTGGCCTGGGTCATGGGCATCGTGGAAATCGGCGGCAACGCCGGGCTCTGGATCTACAGCAAGGACCAGGTCCTGGGCGCCCTGCTCGGGGTCTTCGCCGAACACTGGCCACGCCTGGTGGAAGCCGACTTCAAGCCCTCCACCCTGAGCTTCGCCCTGCTGGTGATCCTGGACTTCCTGCCATTGCTGCTGTCGAGCTTCGCCCTGTGGCTGACCGGGGTGTTCTTCATGCGCCTGTCCCGGGGAGAAACCTGGAGCGATCGCAACATCCGCATCCTCTGGCGCGTAGGCATGCTATGGATCATCGCCCCGGCCACTTTCCCGATGATGGAGACCCTGCAAGGCCTGGCCCTGTCCATCGACCTGCCGCCCGGCGAACGCATCCTGCAGATCTCCGCTGGCTTCTCGTCCTACGCCGCGTACGAAGTGGTCAAAGGAATCTTGCTGTGCTCGTTTTCCATTATCATGCGCGACGCGAAAATCCTCAGTGATGAGCACAGTCACTACATATAGACCAATGAGATGACCATTATCGTTCGGCTTGACGTTGTCATGGCTAAAAACAAGATTCGCTCGAAAGAGCTGGCCGCCATCCTGGGCATTACCGAGGCCAATCTGTCGTTGCTGAAAAATGGCAAGGTCAAGGGGATGAAAATCGAGACCCTCGACAAACTCTGCGCCGCACTCGACTGCCAACCCGGCGACTTGCTGGAGTACCAGGCAGACTGAGACTGCGTCTCCCCCCTTCGCGTGTGTTTGCTCGAGTCCAGACCGTTAAAGCCTGTTCCAAGCCCTCCTGTTATCCACTGGCTGACTCATGACTCGTACTCTGCTCTACCCGCTGTTGCTGCTCGTCTCCCTGTTGACCGGCTGCGCCAATAAACTCGACGTGGCGATCGACGCCACCCCAGCCCAAGACTACTACTTCGATCGCCACGCCCCGGTACTGGTGACCGTCAACGGCGCCAAGGATGCCCAGGCCCTCAAGGCCAGCTACTACCTGCGCGACATGGTCGCCGCCCTGCATGGCATGGGCTTCACCAAGGTGTATACCGAGTCGGCATTGCCGAAGGATCATCCACCGTTTCGCCTGAACATCGCCCTGGATGTGGGCAGCAAAAGGACCAGCTACCGCTACACCGCCACCGACTACGCCTCGGTGCCCAGCAGTACCAAGACCACGTGCATGCCCGGCAAGCACCAGCAGACCGTGTGCACCAGCACCCCGACCATGTCCTACCGCGCCGTCGGCTCCTCGGAGCGCACCGCCTACACCACCCTCTCGACCTTCAACATCAAGGCCAAGGACGAGCAGAGCCGGCGCACGGTGTTCGTACTGCGGGCCTCGTCCTATAACGAGGATTGCCAGGACGCCAAGATCGAGGATTTGCTGGTGCAGGAGAGCCTGGACAACCTGGACTTTCGCAACCGGGTCCAGCGCCACTACAGCGTGACCCTGCCCGAAGGCCAGAGCTGCAAATAAGCGCCTACCGCGCACCAGGCGGCGCGCCTACAATCGCCCCTCGATGCCGTCCCCCATCGGCGGGCACGGCCCTTGAGCACAAGGTGCATGTCGAGCATGACCCTGGATTGGAACGCCTGGGAAATAGAACCCGGATCGACGGTGGACGAACACCTGATCGCCCAGGTGCAGCAACGCCTGGGCGTCGAGTTACCGCCGCTGTACCTGGAACTGGTGCGCTACGCCGAGGCCGCCACGCCAGGAATCGGCACCTTCGCCTATGGCAACGGCTACGCCTGCATCAGCGAATTCTTCGCTTTCAGCCTGAACGACGCCCCCTGGACCCTGCCCTGGTACGCCAGCCCTGGCCGCGTGCCGGGGCTCGCCGCCGGCTGCCTGGCGATTGCCCGGGATGCCGGCGGCTTGCTGGTCTGCCTGGACTTCAACAGCCCGCGCGTGGCGGTGGAAATCTTCGACCCCGACAGCGCCAACCGCTACCCGGTGGCCGCCGACTTCCAGGCCTTCGTCGAGTTGTGGCAGCCATGAACACACCGCGTAGATGGATAGTCGTACCCACCAGCCAGGGCGCCCTGCAACGCCTGGACCTGGACCAGTGCCGGCCGGGCGACCTGGAGGAACTGGCCCTGTCCCCAGAGCAGTGGGCGAGCCTGTCTCGCAGCGACCTGCTGCCGAGCTTGAACAGCGCCCTGGGCATCCTGATCGACGACTACGAAGACGCCTCGATCCAGGGCCAGGCCGACCTCGCCACGGCGCTGGCGATCCTCACCCAGGCCGCGACCGCCGGGGATGAACTTATCCACAGGCTGATCGCCCTGAATCGGCTGGCCCTGGAGCGGGACACCGGCCTGTACTTCTACTTCTGAGCGGGCAGGCGCCTTCGCCAGGGGCGAGCTTGCGGGGTCAGATCCCGGCGCTGGCCTGTTTCAACTGCGGCTCTGGCGCCTGCACGGCGGTTTGCGAACGCGGCGTACCCTCCGGCACCCAGTCGTAGTTCACCGGCAGCGCACGATACACCCAGTTGCTCACCGCCTCGCTGCCCGGGGCCTTGCCCAGGTAGGGGCTGACGTATTCCCAGACGATCTCGCCAGCGGCGGTGACTTGGAAGAAACGCCCGTTCATGCCCTCGTCGATCAGGGTGTTGCCGTTGGGCAGGCGCCGCGCGCTGCTGATGAACGAGCTGTAGAAGGCCCAGCCCGGTTGCCTGGAACTGGCGGCGCTGTATTGCCAGACGATTTCACGCTTGATCGGATCGATCTCCAGCACCCGGGAGCCGGCGATCAGCCCCAGGGGTACCGAGGGGTAGCCGGCCGTGCCCTGGTTGTCGAACACCAGCAGGTTGCCGGCCCCCGGCAGGCCGGCGGGAATGATATGGGCATCGTGCTGGCCGACGAACTGGTCCACCGGGCGCGGCAGTTTGCCGGCGCTTTTGGGCTCGATCGGCGCCAGGTTCGGCCCCAGGCGCCAGACCACCTTGGCGCTGTGCTTGTCGATGATGGCGATGAAGTTGGCGTTGCGAGAGTCGATCAGCAGGTTGTCCGGGGCGAAGCGTTTGTCACCGGCGTCGAACCAGCGGTTGGGGCCCACCACGCTGAGGTTGTTGATGTGCAGGTAGTCCGGGTTGCTGGTGCCGCGCACCAATTGCAACTGGGCGGGGGTGAAACCGAACTCCTTGAGGTGCTCGGAGGCCAGCCACTGCCATTTGACCTGGCCGTCGGGGCTGACTTCGTAGATCGCATCATCGATCACCTGGGGCACCTTGAAGCCCGCCACCTTGTGCACCTTGTTGGCCAGCACCAGGGTGTTGCCATTGCTCAACCGGCGCAGGTCATGGTGCTGCTGGGCCGCGCCGCCCGGGGCCTGGTCGCCCCATTGCCAGACCCGCTTGCCGTTCCAGTCCAGCTCGCCGACGCTCTGGTTGCCCAGGCCGTTGCCCGCCGAGCCGAGCGGGCCGGGGTCCTTGTCCTTGAGCTGCAACAGCACCCGGCCACGCTCGCCGCCCACCAGTTGCGGGTCGATGATGGCCGAGGGAAAACCGGCCTGGGGCCAGTTCCTGACCTCGTTGCCGTTCATGTCGATCAAGTGGGTCTGCTTGTCGGCACCGCTGAAGATCACGTACTGGTTATAGGCCTTGGCCGGGTCGTAGCGGGTCACGCCGGTGGGGTAGACGCTGGGCGCCGCGTGCAGCGCTCCGGCCAGCAAGGTGGTGGTGAACAAGACCAAGGGGGTTGTGGCGCGTGGCATGGCAGGCACTCCTGTTCGGATTGAAAGGCGCCGACAGTCCCGGCGCCAGGTGCGAAAGCGGACTTCAGAAGTCGTAGCGACCGGTCACGCCCAGGGTTCGCGGCGTGCCCAAAAGACCCTCGTAACCACCGTTGCCGCCGGTCCAGAGGGTGGTGTAGTAGGTCTTGTCGAAAGCGTTCTTCAGCCACAGCGAGACATCCCACTGGCCCTGCTCGTAGTTGCCCCGCAGGCCGGTGGACAGGTTGACCACGGCGTAGCTGGGGATCTGCCCGTACTGGGAATCCTCCACCGTGCCCACGGCCTTGGAACGGAAGGCATAGCTGGCGGTGACGTACTCCTCCAGGCCGTTGTCCAGGTTCCACTTGTATTCGCCGTTGGCGTTGGCGATCCATTTCGAAGCACCCACCACCTGGTGTCCGGTGAGATCGCAGGACGCCGGCGCCCCGGGACGCAAGCTGACCTCCGGCGGGCATGGGGCATCCTTGTAGGACAGGTAGCGCACGTCGTTGTAGGAGCCGTTGAGGTTCAGGGTCAGGCCGCGCAGCGGCACCAGGGTGCTTTCCACCTCGACCCCGCGCGAGCGCACCGAACCGGCGTTGGTCAGGTACTGCACGCGGTTGCCATAGTCGTAGGCGTTGGTCTGGTAGCCGTTGACCTGGGTCCAGAACAGGTTGGCATTGAGCTGCAGGCGCCGGTCCCACAGGGTGCTCTTGAAGCCCAGCTCGGCGTTGTTGGCGCGCTCGGTGCCGATCAGCAACGAGTCGGCGCCGGCGGTGGGCGCCGAGCCTACCGCCAGGTTGACCCCGCCGGATTTCTCGCCGTGGGACAAGGTGGCATAGCCCAGCAGGTCGTCGCTGAAGCGGTAGCTCAGGTTGAGCAGGCCCGAAGGGCTGGTGCTGTACTGGTTCAGGTCGCCGGAATCGTAGGCCCCGGCCCGGCCGCGCCGGGCATTGGCCGCGGCACCGGTGACCGCGACGCCACCCAACGGTGCGTCGCGGCCGACCGAGGCGGTTTTTTCCTCGTAGGTGCCCCGCAGGCCAGCGGTGAAATCCAGGCGCTCGGTGAGGTGCCAGGTGCCCTGGGCGAACAGGGCGAAGCTGTCGGTGCGGATCTTGCCCTTGCCGATGCTGGTGACGTCGTTCAGCGCCCCGGTGGGCGTACCGTTCCAGATATCGGCCTTGGGCCCGTAGTAGGCGAAGGACTTGTTATCCAGGTCCGAGCCGAAGTAGTAGGCCCCCAGCACGTAGTCGAAGAACCCGCCACTGGGCGAGGCCAGGCGAAACTCCTGGGACCACTGCTTATCTTCCACCGAGACCCCGGCGTTGTAGGTGGCCGGCACGTTGAGGCCATCGTCGTTGCGCGGGGTGAAGTTCCACCAGCGGTAGGAGCTGACCGAGGTCAGGGTGAAGTCGCTGGGCAGGGTCCAGTTGGCCTCCAGGGAGGTGCCACCCTGGAACACCGTGACGTGCTGGTCGTTGTCCAGGTTGACCTTGCGGTGGCTGCCGTTGACCAGGGTCGCGCCGGCCGCCGCCGCGCGCGACTCATAGACATTTCTGCCGTTGATGGTCGGCCCGGTGCTGTACAGCACCCGGGTGCCGGCGCTGGAATCCTCTTCGTTGTAGTCGCCGATCCAGCGCAGGTTGAAGCTCTCGTTGGGCTTGTACAGCAACTGGCCGCGAAAGCCCTGGCGCGAACCGCCGTTGAGGTCGTGGCCGTCGTGCTCGTTCTTGATATCGCCGCCGCTGCGGGTGCGATAGGCCGAGAAACGCCCGGCCAGCTCATCGGTCAATGGCCCGGAAAGGGTGCCCTTGGTCTGGAAGTAGCCATCCTCGCCCAGGGAGGTCTCGATGCTGCGCTCGGGGGTGAAGCTCGGCGCGCGGGTACTGATGTTGATCACCCCGGCGGTGGTGTTCTTGCCGAACAGGGTGCCCTGGGGACCACGCAGCACTTCCAGCTGCTCGATGTCCATCAGGTCGAACACCGCCATCCCCGGCCGCCCCAGGTAGACGTTGTCGATGTACAGCCCGACGCTGCCTTCCAGGCCGTCGCTGGCCGGGTTGTTGCCCAGGCCGCGGATCGACACGCTGGACTGGCGCGCATGCATGTAGGCGACGTTGACGCTGGGTACCAGTTGCTGCAGGTCCTGGATGCGATAGACCCGCTGGCTCTCCAGGGCCTGGCCGCCGATCACGCTCATGGGCGTGGGCACGTTCTGCGAGCTTTCCTCGCGGCGCCGGGCAGTCACGGTCACCGTCTGCAACTGGCCGTCGTCGGCCTTGGCCTTGTTGGCGCTGCTCTTGGCCGGCGCGGTTTCCGGCGCCTGGGCCTCTTCGGCCCAGGTCGGTGTCCAGCTGGCGCTGCCGGCCAGCAACAGGGCCAGGGGCAGGCGCTTGAGCCGCCGAGGCGTGAGGGGTGAAGCGATGGACAACGGGCTCATGGGCGGCTCCTGGTCAGAAAACATACAGCTCGTATATTCTCTAAAGTTATTTATTTATGTTTTTACAAAGATTTACTGCATAAGAGATTGCCTTTATAAGGAGTCGACCTAATGCATAGCCAATGCATTTCCCCGATATTTTTTATGTGAAAAATGCATATCGACCTGCGCCAGCTCCGCCACTTCATCGCCCTCGCCGAGCAGCGCAGCTTCGTCGCGGCCGCGGCCACGGTGAACCTCTCGCAATCGGCCTTCAGCCGCAGCATCCAGGCGCTGGAGCACAGCGTCGGTTGCCAGCTGGTGGACCGTGGGCGCAAGGACCTGGCGCCGACCAAGCAGGGCCAACTGCTGCTGGAACACGCGCGGCGGCTGGTCAGCGGCGCCCAGCAGATGGCCAACGAAATCAGCCAGTTCAATGGCCTGGAAGCCGGGGAATTGCGCTTCGGCTGCGGCCCGGCACCGGCGGCCGGGCTGATCCCCCGGGCCATCGGCAGCTTCATCGGGCGCTACCCCAAGGCCCGGGTGCAGTTCCAGGTGGAGGATTGGCAGAGCCTGGGCAAGCGCCTGCTGTGCGAGGAGTTCGAGTTCTTCGTCGCCGACACCCGGCACTTCGAGGCCGACCCGGACTACCTGACCCAGCGCCTGCGCCCACGCAAATGGCATTTCTGCTGTCGCGCCGGCCACCCCCTGGCCGGGCGTGACAGCGTCAGCGCCAGCGAGCTGATGAGCTATCCGCTGGCGGTGACCATCCGCCCGCCGAACCTGCGCAAGGTCATTGTCGATCTCAGTGGCAAGCCGGACTTCACGCCCAATGTGGAATGCGAGAACAGCTACAGCCTGCTGGGGGTGGTGCTGCGCTCGGACGCCATCGGCATCGTCGGCTCCTACAGCGATGCCCTGCACCAGGCCAAGGGCGAGCTGGTGTGCCTGAAAATCGAGGGGCTGGCCGACGACCTGGAAGAGCTCTACACCCGCTACGGCATCGTCAGCCGCGCCGGGTATCGGCTGTCGCCGCTGGCCCAGGCGATGATCGAGGAGATCAAGCACCTCGACGCACAGGATGAGGAGCTGTGCTCGCTGGAGAACTTCGCGGTCTGATCCGGCCCAATCGCGGGCAAGCTCCGCTCCTACAGAGGAAGATTGCGCACGCTTGTGTAGGAGCGAAGCTTGCTCGCGATGGCATCCTCAAGGCCCATGCATAACCCGCATGAAAAGCATGCGGCAAATGCGCTTGCCGGCATCCCCCGGCGAAGGCGAAAACCCTCACCTGTCTTTCGATCGGTGAAGCCCATGTCCCCTACTCCCCAACCCGTGCGCAACGTGCTCTACATCATGTGCGACCAACTGCGCCGGGATTACCTGTCGTGCTACGGCCACCCGCACCTGCACACCCCCAACATCGACCGCCTGGCCGCCGCCGGGGTGCGCTTCAGCCGCGCCTACACCCAAGGCACCATCTGCGGCCCGTCGCGGATGTCGGCCTACACCGGGCGCTACGTCAGCAGCCACCAGGTGGCGTGGAACGCCGTGCCCCTGCCGCTTGAGGAACTGACCCTGGGCGACTACCTGCGCCCCCACGGCATCCGCACCGCGCTGGTGGGCAAGACCCACGCCACGCCCAACCTGGATGCCCAGCAGCGCCTGGCCATCGCCGCCGACAGCCCCCAGGCCGAACAGTTGAACGAGGTAGGCTTCGAGCCCTGGTTCCGCCACGACGGCATCTACCCCGACGACCCGCTGTTCGACGACAAGCGCGAGTCCGCGCCCTACACCCACTACCTGCGCGAGCGTGGCTACGCCGGGCGCAACCCCTGGCATGACTGGGCCAACGCCGCGGCCGGCGAGCAGGGGCAGATCCTCAGCGGCTGGCAGATGCGCCACGCGCACTTGCCGGCGCGGGTCGCCGCAGAGCATTCGGAAACCGTCTACACCACCGACCGCGCCATCGATTTCATCCGCGAACAAGGCGAGCGTCCCTGGTGCCTGCACCTGTCCTACATCAAGCCGCACTGGCCTTATATCGCCCCGGCGCCCTACCACGCGCTCTACGGTGCAGGGCAGGTACTGGCGCCGGTGCGGGCCGCGCCGCAGGAAGCCAGCGACCACCCGGTGTACCAGGCCTTCCGCCAGCACGAAGAAAGCCTGAACTTCTCCCGCGACGAGGTGCGCGCCAACGTGGTGCCCACCTACATGGGCCTGATCAAGCAGGTGGACGACCAGCTCGGCCGGCTGTTCGATGTGCTGCACAGCAGCGGACGCTGGGACGACACCCTGATCGTCTTCACCAGCGACCATGGCGACTTCCTCGGCGATCACTACCTGGGGGAAAAGGAATTCCTGCTGGAGCCGGCGGTGGGCGTGCCGCTGATCGTCCGCGATCCACGGCCTGCGGCGCACGGCACCCGGGGCACGGTGGATGCGCGCCTGGTGGAAACCATCGATGCCCTGCCGACCTTCCTCCAAGCCCTGGGCTTGCCGGGCGCCGAGCACCGCCTGGAGGGCCGCTCGCTGATCCCGCTGCTGCATGGCGCCACGCCGCCCTGGCGCCGCTACGCCATCAGCGAATACGACTATGCCTTCCAGGCCCCGGCCCGGGAGCGCCTGGGCCAGCCCATCGACCGTTGCCGCATGACCATGGTGCGCAGCGAACGCTGGAAGTACCTGGCCTACGACGGCTTCCGTCCGCAGCTGTTCGACCTGCAGAACGACCCGCAGGAACTGCACGATCTGGGGGCCGATCCGGCCTATGCGCCGGTGCGCGAAGAACACCTGGGCTACCTGCTGGAATGGCTGCGCGGGTTGAAGCGGCGGACCACCATCAGCCACGCCGAGATCGACTTGCGCGGGCAGCGGTTTCGTTATGGCGAGCCGGAGGCGGAGAAGCTGGTGCAGATCGGTGTGTGGTGAGGCGCTGACTTCAAGGACCTCATCGCGGGCAAGCCTCGCTCCTACAAAGGCATACGCGTTCTTGCGTAGGAGCGAGCGGGCGGCGATCCGACTTGCCCGCGAAAAAAACGCCAATCCGCCACCGTCCCGAAGCCGCTGCGGCGATTGTGTGGCCTTCGGGCCCTGCGCAGCCTCGCACGCTCGGCCGCGACAGGTTTGGTGGTGACCTGCAACCGTCGAGGGCGTTCAAGCCCCCTTGGTGGTCTGGCTGCGCTGGCCGTGGACGCCCACCGGGACGTCGCCCTTGAGGGTCACCCGGCGCACCACGCGCTCCTGGCTGCCGTAGTCGTCGACAGCGTAGTGCTGGGTCGAGCGGTTGTCCCAGATCGCCACGTCGCCGGCGTTCCAGCGCCAGCGCACGGTGTTCTCCAGGCGCGTGACATGGCTTTGCAGCAGGTTGAACAGGTGCGCCGAATCGGCCTGGGAATAGCCCTTGATGCGCTTGACGAAATGCCCCAGCACCAGGCTCTTCTCGCCGCTCTGGGGATGCACGCGGACCACCGGATGCTCGGTCTCGAACACCGTGGAGGTGAAGATCTTGCGGTAGCGCTCCAGCCGTTCCGCCGAGACGTCGGGCTTGACCGAGGCATAGTCGTACTCGTTGCTGTGCACCGCCCACAGCTGGTCCGCCAAGGCCCGCAGCTCTTGCGGCAGCTCGTCGTAGGCGGTGGCGGTGTTGGCCCACACGGTGTCGCCGCCGAACGCCGGGGCCACCACCGAGCGCAGGATCGAGGCCTTGGGGTAGGCGTCGACGAAGGTCACGTCGGTGTGCCAGGAGTTGGCCCGCTGGCCCTGGGCGCCATCGAGCTCCATCAGGTAGCGGGTGCCGTCGCGTACCGGCACGGTGGGGTGGGCCACCGGTTCGCCCAGCAGGTGGGAGAAGGCTTCCTGGCTTTGGTCGTCGAGGTGGGTCTGGCCACGGAAGAAGATCACCTTGTACTGCACCAGCGCCTGCTCGATGGCCTGCACGGTGGCGGCATCGAGCTCGCCGGAAAGTTGCACACCACGGATCTCGGCGCCGATGCGGCCGGCCACTGGGTGGATTTCAAGGGCCTGGACAACGGGTTTGACAGCTAAAGCGGCATTGCTCATCGAAGACACCCTCGGTGGACTGCTCACGGTAGGAACCGCCGCGAAACAACGCTCTATCTATATTCACTTTAGATCTAATAGATAAACACATGCTTCGTTGACGGAATAAGAGCTTGCATTTAAAACCTCATTCCTCACTCGTCGCAAATGCCTTCGAGCTATTTTTCGGATGCCGGGAAAGCATATGGATCTTCGCCAATTGCGTTACTTCATCGCCCTCAACGAGCACCGCAGTTTTGTCCGCGCCGCCGATGCCATGGGCATCACCCAGCCGGCCTTCAGCCGCAGTATCCAGGGCCTGGAGCAGGAGTTCGGTTGCGTGCTGGTGGACCGGGGCAACAAGGACCTGCGCCCCACGCCCGAGGGCCAGGTGGTGCTGCAGCATGCCTTGAGCCTGGTGCAGGGTGCGGCCCTGCTCAGCAGTGAAGTGACGCAGATGACCAAGCTCGATGCCGGCGAGGTGCGCTTCGGCTGCGGCCCGGCGCCCGCGGTGAAGCTGGTGCCCGACGCCGTGGCGCAGTTCACCAGCGCCCACCCGCGGGTGCGTACCCGCTTTGCCGTGGATAACTGGGAAAAACTCAGCCGCAGCCTCAACCGCGAGGAGATCGAGTTCTTCATCGCCGACATCCGCCACTTCGAGGCCGATCCCAACTACCAGACCCAGGCCCTGACGCCCAAACGCGGGGTGTTCTTCTGCCGTCCCGGGCATCCGTTGCTGGCCAAGGAGAGCCTGTCCACCAACGACATGTTCGACTACCCCCTGGCCACCACCCTGATCCCGCCGGGCATTCGCAAGTTGCTGGCCAACTTGAGCGGGCGCATCGATTTTTCACCGACCATCGAGACCGAGCATTTCCCGGCGCTGGTGAAGATCGTCCGCCAGTCCAATGCCATTGGCGTGGGCACCGCCGAGGCGTTCGCCGAGGATATCGCCCAGGGTTCGCTGGCCCTGCTGCACTGGCGCAACCTGCCGCAGAACATCGACAGCCTGAACGCCCGCTGCGGCATCGTCAGCCGCAGTGGTTTTCGCCTGTCGCCAGCGGCCCGCAAGATGATCGAAGTGCTGGTGAGCGTGGACCAACAGCAAGTCGCCATCGCCCTGTAGCCGCTGACGAGCAGCGCGAGGCTGCGACCGGGTGCTACAGGCCGGCGGCGGCCAGTTGCGGCGCCACCCACTCGCTGACCTTGAACGGCTTGCGGATCAGCCGCTGCTTGGCCGCCAGGTCTACCGAATCCTGCAACCGGCCGAGGAACACCGGGTCCAGGGTCGAGGGGAAGATCTCGCTCAGGCGCTGGTCCTTGAGGTCGTCCTGGAGAATCACCGGTGGATAGCTGGCCAGCCCCGACACCAGCTGGATATAGGCTTCCTTGTTGCTGTCCTGGGTCAGCCATTGCACCGCCTGTTGCTGGGCCTTGAGCAGCTTTTCCACCGCCTCGGGATGCTCGTCGACGAACTTGCCCGAGCCCACCAGCACCGCCTGCACGCTGCCGGCGTCGCCCAGGTCCTTGGTGCTCAAGGGCAGTTCGGCCAGGCCCTTGCTGCGCAGGGCGGACAGCCCGGTGCTGCCCCAGGAGGCGTCGATCTGCCCAGCCGCCAGCGCCGCCACGGCGGCATTGAAGTCGAGGTTGACCACCTTCAGGTCCTTTTCGCTCAGGCCCCGGCTGGCCAGGGCCGCATCGAACGACAATTGGGTGGCGGTGCCACGGAACACCGCCACGCGCTTGCCCTTGAGATCTTCCAGGGTCTTGATCCCCGATCCCGGCGCAACCCCCAGGTAATGCTTGACCCCACGGGCCGTGGCGCTGAGCAGGCGGGTATCCAGGCCATTGGACTTGCCGATGATGGCCGCCAGGTCGCCGAGGTAGGCCAGGTCCACCTGGCCATTGGCGAAGGCTTCGTTGATCACCGGCCCTGCGCCCTTGAAGAAATTCCACTGGATCTTGATGCCCTGGTCGGCGAAGGCCTTCTCCAGGATCTGCTGGTGGCGCAGCACATCCACCACTCCGCCCGAGCTGTGCTGGGTACCGGCGCTGAGGTCGGGCACGGCGATGCGGATTTCCTTGAGTTCGCCAGCCTGGGCCAGCAGCGGCAGGTAGCCCAGCAGCCCGGCCAGGGCCGGCGCGGCCAACAGGCTGATCACACGTTTGAAGGGAAGGTTCATGGGGACGGCTCCTGGAGGGCAAAGGCGTTGAGGAGCCCAAGGTAGGCCCAGCAGGGCAAGGCATTTAAATACTAAAAATTCACATTTTAATAACAAAAAGAAATAAATCAGTCAGTACGGGGCTCCCCCGGGAACATGCGGAAAATGCATGGAAAATATTCTCCAAATGCATTGGATGCGTGGCGATGGGAAGCCTTAAATGGCCTCTCTTATCGCTCAATAGCATTGATGTGATTATTAATAGAACACAAATGCATATTGTAGGAGCGATCGGTTTCGCCACGCCTGGACGTGGCCCGTCCCATGCCATGCCGCACCCGACGACGGAGGTCACCCATGGCCCGTGTTTCCCTGCTCAGCCTGCCCCTGTGGGCCCCCTCCGACCCACGCCAACCTTGGCCGGCGGTCCACCGCCTGCTGCCTTGGTTGCTGCCATTGGGGTTGTTCGGCCTGTGGTGGCTGGCCAGCCGCAACCAGTGGATGAGCGAGCAGATCCTGCCGACGCCGGGACTGGTCTGGAACAGCGCCCGGGAGCTGGCCGCCGGCGAGCTCTGGAGCCACCTGGCGATCAGCCTGCAACGACTGGGCTGGGGCCTGCTGGTCGGGATCGGCATCGGCGCCCTGCTGGGTGGCGCCATGGGCTTCAGCCGCCGCCTGGAGCGCCTGGTGTTTCCCACCTTCGGTGCCCTGGCGCAGATCCCGACCCTGGCCTGGGTGCCGCTGTTCATGGTGTTTTTCGGCATCGGCGAACTGCTCAAGCTGGTGGTGCTGCTCAAGGCGGTAGTGGTCCCGGTGACCCTGCATACCCTGGTGGGCGTGCGCGACGCGCAACCGCGGCTGCGCGAAGCGGCCATCGTGCTGCGCCTGCCACCGATCCTGCTGCTGCGGCGCCTGGTGCTGCCCGCCGCACTGCCGGCCTTCATGGCGGGCGTACGCCTGGCCCTGGCCACCGGCTGGACCTCATTGCTGGCGGTGGAGCTGCTGGCCTCCAGCGAAGGCATCGGCTACCTGATGGTCTGGGCCAGGCAGCTGTTCATGCTGGATATCGTCTTCGTCTGCATCCTGGTGATCGGCGTGCTGGGCATGGCCATGGATCGCGGCATCGGCTGGCTGGACCGCAAGCTGGTGTACTGGCCGCACCCGGCCACCGCCGAGTTTCGCCGTGGCCCGCGCCACCAGGGCTGGCAGCGCCTGCAACCCTGGCTGCTGCCCCTGGCGCTGCTGGCCCTATGGCAGTTGGCGAGCGAACGCCAGTGGCTGGACGCCAACATCCTGCCCAGCCCCCTGGCGGTGCTGGCCACCACCGTCGACGGCCTGCTCGACGGCAGCCTGCTGGGCGGCCTGGGCCTGAGCCTGGGGCGCACCCTGGCCGGCCTGTTGCTGGGCGCCAGCCTGGGCCTGGGGTTGGGACTGCTGCTGGGCCTGTCGCGCTTGAGCGAGCGCCTGCTGGGGCCGACCCTGGCCGCCCTGCGCCAGATCGCCATCTTCGCCTGGGTGCCGCTGCTTACCGCCTGGTTCGGCCTGGGCGAGCTGGCCAAGTGGGTCTTCGTCGCCCTGGCCGCCTTCTTCCCGCTGTTCGTCGCCACCCAACGCAGCGTCGCCCAGCTCTCGCCACAACTGGCGGAGGCTGCCCAAGTGTTGCGCCTGGGTCTCTGGCAGCGCCTGCGGCGCCTGGTATTGCCCGGGGCCGCGCCGGGGATCTTCGCCGGCCTGCGGGTGAGCCTGATCTACGCCTGGCTGGGCACCATCGGCGCTGAGTACTTCATGCCGTCCGACGGTGGGATCGGCAGCCAGATGATCAGCGCCCAGCAGTTGCTGCGCATGGACCTGATCATGGCCGGGATGCTGCTGGTGGGCCTGACCGGCGCCCTTATCAACTTCCTTGGGCAATGGCTGGAACGCCACGCCACCCGCTGGAGACACGCATGAACGCACCCTTGGTCAGCTTCGAACACGTAGGCAAGAGCTTTCCCGTCGCCGGTGGCGAGCTGGAAGCGATCCGCGAATTCAACCTGGACATCGCCGAGGGCGAATTCGTCGCCATCGTCGGCTCCAGCGGCTGTGGCAAGTCCACCCTGTTGCGCCTGCTGATCGGCCTGGACACTGAGTTCCGTGGCCAGATACGCGTCGACGGCAAGGCCGTCAGCGGCATCGGCAGCGAACGCGGCATCGTGTTCCAGGAGCACCGGTTGTTCCCTTGGCTGACGGTGGCCGAGAACATCGGCCTGGGCCTGGTCAACGAGCCCCTGGGCGCCGCCGAGCGCCAACGGCGCATCGCCAGCTTCATCGAGCTCGTGGGCCTCGAGGACTTCGCCAAGGCCTATCCGCACCAACTGTCCGGCGGCATGGCGCAGCGGGTGGCCATCGCCCGGGGGCTGGTGGCCAGCCCGCGCATCCTGTTGCTGGACGAACCTTTCGGCGCCCTCGACGCGCTGACCCGCCAGCAGATGCAGGATGAGCTGCTGGCGATCCGCGAGCGGGCACGGATCACCACGGTACTGGTGACCCACGATGTCGAGGAAGCGATCTTCCTCGCCGACCGGGTGGTGGTGATGGAGCCACGCCCGGGGCGGATCAAGCGCGTGGTCGAGGTCGCCCTGCCCCATCCGCGCCAGCGCAGCCGCTTCGACTTCCACCAGCTGCGCGAGGAACTGCTGCACGAACTGACCAGCGACGATCACTACCAGGCCCCGCCACCGGTACGGATCAGCGACCTGCCCTTGACCTTCATTGCTTGCTGAACAGGAGTGACTCGATGCCGCAACGTCCCAATTTCCTGGTGATCCTGGCCGACGACCTGGGCTTTTCCGACCTCGGCGCCTTCGGGGGCGAGATCGCCACGCCGAACCTCGATGCCCTGGCCTTCAACGGCCTGCGCCTGACCGACTTCCATACCGCCCCGACCTGCTCGCCGACCCGCTCCATGCTGCTCACCGGCACCGACCACCATATCGCCGGGATCGGCACCATGGCCGAGGCCCTGACCCCGGAGCTGATCGGCAAGCCAGGGTACGAGGGCCACCTCAACGACCGGGTGGCGGCCCTGCCCGAGCTGCTGCGCGAAGCCGGCTACCAGACCCTGATGAGCGGCAAGTGGCACCTGGGGCTGACCCTGGACCGCGCGCCCCACGCCCGGGGCTTCGAGCGTTCGTTCGCGTTGCTGCCCGGGGCCGCCAACCACTATGGTTTCGAACCCACCTACGACGAACACACCCCGGGCCTGCTCAAATCCACCCCGGCGCTGTACATCGAGGACGATCGCTTCCTCGACGGGCTGCCCCAGGGGTTCTATTCCTCCGATGCCTTCGGCGACAAGCTCCTGCAATACCTCAAGGAGCGCGACCAGAGCCGGCCGTTCTTCGCCTACCTGCCGTTCTCGGCACCCCATTGGCCGTTACAGGCCCCTGAAGAGATCGTCGCCAAGTACCGCGGGCGCTACGACGCCGGTCCTGAGGCCCTGCGCCTGGAACGGCTGGAGAAGCTCAAGGCCCTGGGGCTGGTGGACGCCCAGGTCGAGCCGCACCCGCTGATCGGCCTGGACGCCGAGTGGGCCGCCCTCAGCGACGATCAGCGCCAGCGCTCGGCCCGGGCCATGGAGGTGTATGCGGCCATGGTGGAGCGCATGGACTGGAACATCGGCCGGGTGGTGGATTACCTGCGCCAGCAGGGCCAGCTGGACAACACGCTGATCCTGTTCATGTCCGACAACGGAGCCGAAGGGGCTCTGCTGGAAGCCTTCCCCAAGTTCGGCCCGCAGCTGTTGAGCTACCTGGACCAGCATTACGACAACAGCCTTCAGAATATCGGCCGGGCCAATTCCTATGTCTGGTACGGACCGGCCTGGGCCCAGGCCGCCACCGCGCCGTCGCGACTGTTCAAGGCCTTCACCACCCAGGGCGGGATTCGCGTGCCGGCGTTGCTGCACTACCCGCAGCTGCCGCTCAAGGGGCAGGTCAGCCATGGCTTCGGCACGGTGATGGACATTACCCCGACCCTCTTGGACCTGGCCGGCGTGCGCCATCCGGGCAAGCGCTGGCGCGGGCGCGATATCGCACCGCTGCGGGGCAAGTCGTGGCTGGGATTCCTGTCCGGCGAGACGGCGCAGGTGCATGACGAGCACACGGTCACCGGCTGGGAGCTGTTCGGCCGCCGGGCGATCCGCCAGGGGCAATGGAAGGCGGTGTACATTCCAGGCCCCGTGGGCCCGGCCACCTGGCAGTTGTACGACCTGGGGCGCGACCCGGGGGAGATCCACGACCTGGCCAGCAGCCACCCGCAAAAGCTGCAAACCCTGTTGCAGGAATGGCAGCGCTACGTGGACGAGACCGGGGTGATCCTCAGCGAGTCGCCGTTCCAGCCGGATTGATCGCGGCCGGGCAATCGCCATCGCGGGCAAGCCTCGCGCCTACCGGCCTGGCTTGCCCGCGATGGCCTCAACCATCACACCTCAAGCCTCGGCACCCAGCGCCTGCGGCGCCTGCTGTTCCTTACGGGTAAACCGGTTGGCCCGGCCGAAGGTGCCCAGGTCGTTGAAACGCACGCCCATCTGCGCCATCACCCGGTGGGCCACTGGCGCGGTCATCTGGCGGATGTAGAAGGGCTCCTTGACCACGAAGTGGTGGATGCCGTGGGTACTGCCGAAGTTGAAGCAGAACGCTTGCAGCGGCCACATCCACCAAGGGTTGAGGACCTGGGTCTGCTGGATCACGTTGCCCGGCTCGACATCGCCGTAGTAGTGCATGTTGGAGCTGACGAAGTGCAGGCAAAAGGTCCGCAGCACGTTCGGGCCGACGATCACCACCACGGCGATGTCGATCACCTGCATCAGCGCCAGGGTGCTGGCCGACCACTCGATGGAAGTGCCCAGCAACGCGGCGACGCCATTGGCTCCATGGAAGCCGAGAAACAGATACCAGGCGCCCCAGTGCAACTGCGCCAGGGGAGCATAGGCTGCCATCAGCCGGGCGAAACGCTTGAGCTTGGCCTTCCAGCCCGGCACATGGAGCGTATGGACGAAGGCCGAGATCATGTTGTCGCCCACCATCAGCAGTCGCGCGATGCCCCACGACTCGCCGTTGGTGATGCCACGCTCTTCGACATCGCCCGCGGAGCCCGAGACCTTGTGGTGGTTCAAGTGCAACTGGCGGCGTATCCAGGGGTTGATGGTGCTGGGGCGAGCCAGCCAGACCAGGCCCATCATCAGGTTGTGGGGCACCCGCCGCTTGCGGAAATACATGCTGTGGATCAGGTCGTGCTCCAGCTCGTGGGTCAGCGAGGCGAAGAACGCATTGAGCAGCAGGCAGGCCCACCAGGCCAGGTGACCGTTGAGATAGAGCGCGGCGCAGCCGACCATGCCGGCCAGGGCGAAGGCCAGGATCGTCGCGCCCAGGGCGTCCTGGTGACGCAGGAGCGGATAGCGCCGGCGCAGTTCATCGCCCCGGGCCACGACCACTTCGCGAATGTGCGCCGCGCGCTGTTGTGCGTCCATCCGTTCGGGGCTTGCGCAAGTACCCTGCATGATTCCATCCTCTGGGTCAGTGATGTGTGCATCCTGCCCCGGGCCCTGGCCCTGGGCGCTAGCCGTGAACGCCAACCTGTTGACCGGACGCGCCAATCGCATGACCGAAGCCACCTCTCTCGCCAGCTGGACCCGCGCCCTGCGCAAGCAGCTGAATGCCCTGGACCTGGATAGCGCGGCCCTGTGCCGCGAGGCCGGGCTTGACCCCCAATTGATGGACAATCCCAACGCCCGCTATCCGCTGTCGGCCACCACTCGTCTGTGGCAACTGGCGGTACAGGCCAGCGGCGATCCAGCCATCGGCTTGCGGGTGTCGCGCTTCGTCAGCCCCACCACCTTCCACGCCCTGGGGTATGCGCTGGTGGCCAGCGGCAGCTTGCGCGAGGTGTTCGAGCGCATCCTGCGCTATCACCAGGTGGTCAGCGATGCCCTGGTCCCGCAGTTGATCCGCGAGCAGGACCGCTACCGCTTCGTCCTGAAGATGCCCGAAGGCGCCCAGCAGCCGGCGTTCGAGGCCATCGACGCGTTCGCCGCGATCCACGTGCGCACCTGCCGCAGCCGCCTGGGCCGTGAATACGCGCCGCTGGCCGTGTACCTGCGGCGGCCGCAGCCCGAGGACCCCAGCCAATGGCACCGGGTGTTCCGCTGCCCGGTGCACTTCGCGGCCAGCGAGGACTGCCTGGAGTTTCGCGTGCAGGATTTCGAAAGCCACCTGGACGATGCCAACCCGGAACTGGCCGAACACAACGAGCAAGTGCTCAAGCGCGCCCTGGCGCAGCTACGGCCATTGACCTGGGAGCGCAAGGTGCGCGAAGTGATCGAGGCCCAGTTGCCCGACGGCGAGCCGGCCGCCGAGCGCGTGGCCCAGGCCCTGCACCTGAGCCTGCGCAGCCTGCAACGGCACCTGGCGGACGAAGGCACGCGCTTCGACACCCTGCTCAACGAGTGCCGGGAAAACCTCGCCCTGCTGCACCTGCGCGACCCGGCCTGCTCCCTCAGCGAAATCAGCTACCTGCTGGGATTCGCCGACGCCAGCAGCTTCAGCCGGGCCTTCAAGCGCTGGACCGGCATGACCCCCGGACAATTCCGCGACGGCCTGCGCTGACCCCGAACCGTCCCTGACCTGCATGGAACCAGGCACCGCCAGATGGCGAGCCGTGCGCAGCCTGCGGCAGCGGCTACACGGAACTGGCCAGGGCACGCAGGCGTTCGGCATCGAGGATCTCGATCTCGCCATAGCTCAGCCGCAGGATGCCCTGGTGCTGCAGGTCCTTGAGGATCTGGTTGGTGGTCTGGCGCGACAGCGAGAGCATCAGCGCCAGCTGTTCCTGGGGCAGTTGCAGCAGGCGCCGGCTCTGGGTCACTTCGCCATAACCGGCGGCCATCGCCAGCAGGCGGTTGGCCACCCGCGCCGGGGCCGGCATCAGGCTCAATTGCTCCAGGTTGATGAAGGCCAGGCGCAACTTGTGGCTCATCAACAGGGCGAACTGGCGCCAGTAGACGGGTTGCTCGTCCAATAGCCGCGCAAGGCTCGCCTGGGGTACCTGGAGCAAGGTGCAGGCACCCTCGGCGCAGGCATCGTGGGTACGCGGCTGTCCGTCGAACAGGCAGATCTCGCCGAACCAGTGGGGTGCCTCCATCAGGCTGAGCAAGGCCTCCTTGCCCTGCGCGCTGACCGCGCCGACCCGCACCACGCCCTCGACCACCGCATACAGGCCGCAGGGTGGATCGCCACGACGAAACAGGTACTGCCCCGGCGCCAGCCGCCGCAGGCGGGCATTGTCGAGCAGGCTATCCTGTAGAGAGGGCGGCAAGTGGCTGAACCACTGGCCGGCCATCAGGCATTCGCGCCATTGCTGCATATCCATGGACCGTGTTTTCCCCAGGGCATCGCCTTGATTGTCGCCTAGCCGACAGAGCCGTGATCGGGCGTGCGGCATGATCCGGCCACCCAACGGAGGAACAACAATGAAAAGCCTCGTCGATCACCTGAGTCAATACGCGGCCTATCACCGCGACCCACGCAATATCGCCAGCCACTTCATCGGCATCCCGATGATCGTGGTTGCCGTGGCCGTACTGCTGTCCCGCCCGGCCTGGCCGGTGGCCGGGCTG
Organism: Pseudomonas sp. KCJK8993; assembly: GCF_046230915.1. Lineage (NCBI taxonomy): Bacteria > Pseudomonadati > Pseudomonadota > Gammaproteobacteria > Pseudomonadales > Pseudomonadaceae > Pseudomonas > Pseudomonas sp. KCJK8993. The sequence goes on along the minus strand of NZ_JBJJLO010000003.1, from coordinate 92,834 downwards.
ACGCTTTCGCCGGCGCTGCTGCTGGCCCTGTTCGCGGCGGTGTACTACCTGCGCCTGGAACTGCGCCTGGGGTTATTGATGAGCGTGCTGATGGGCTTGTCGGTGTGGGCTGGCCAGGCACTGGCGCAACAGAGCACCCTGGTCTGGCTGGCCAGTGGCCTGGGCCTGTTCGTGGTGGGCTGGGTGATCCAGTTCGTCGGCCATTACTACGAAGGGCGCAAGCCGGCCTTCGTCGATGACGTCTCCGGGCTGATCATCGGCCCGCTGTTCGTGGTGGCCGAACTGGCCTTCCTGCTGGGCCTGCGCCATGACCTCAAGCAGCAGATCGAGGCACGGGCGGGGGGTGTGCGGGTCAATCCGAAGCGTGCCGCGATCTAGATCGCAATCGCGGGCAAGCTCCGCTCCTACAGAAGCACGCATTCTGCTTCTGTAGGAGCGAGCGGGCGGCGATCCGACTTGCCCGCGATGCTTCTCGGCTTTTAGAGATTGGCGACCTTCTGCCAGACCTTGGGCTTGAAGAACAGCGTCTCGCCCTTGGCCAGGCCCACCAGGCTGTCATGGTCCTTCACCACTTCGGCCTCGATCAGTTCATCCTGGCCCTCGACCTTGAGCGTCACCCGGGTGGTGGCGCCCAGCGGGCGGATATCGCGGACCTGGGCGGCGTGGTGATCCTCCAGCTCCGCACGCGACAGCGACACTTCATGGGGCCGGAACAGCACATGGTTGTCCTCCCCCAGGCGCAGGCGGTTGGAGTCGCCGAGGAAGTGATAGACGAAATCGCTGGCCGGATACTCGTAGACCTCGCCAGGTGAGCCGATCTGCTCGATCACGCCCTTGTTCATCACCACGATGCGGTCGGCCACTTCCATGGCCTCTTCCTGGTCGTGGGTGACGAACACCGAGGTCAGGTTGATGTCTTCGTGCAGCCGCGCCAGCCAGCGGCGCAGCTCCTTGCGCACCTTGGCATCCAGCGCGCCGAAGGGCTCGTCCAGCAGCAGCACCTTGGGCTCCACCGCCAGGGCCCGGGCCAGGGCGATACGCTGGCGCTGGCCGCCGGAGAGCTGCTCCGGATAGCGATCGGAGAGCCAGTCCAGCTGCACCATGTTCAGCAATTCGTGGACCTTCTCGGCGATCCGGCTTTCACTGGGGCGCTGGTTCTTGGGCTTCATGCGCAGGCCGAAGGCGACGTTGTCGAACACGCTCATGTGGCGGAACAACGCGTAGTGCTGGAACACGAACCCGACGTTGCGATCGCGCACATCGTGGCCGGAGACGTCCTCGCCGTGGAACACGATGTTGCCGGCATCGGGCGTCTCCAGGCCGGCGATGATCCGCAGCAGGGTGGTCTTGCCGCAGCCCGAAGGGCCGAGCAGCGCCACCAGCTCACCGCTGTGGATATCCAGGTTGATGCTGTCCAGGGCCTTGAAGGCGTTGAAGTTCTTGCTGACGTTACGGACTTCGATCGACATGTCTTATTCCTCCGCGGCGCTGGCGCGCAGGCGGTTGATTCGGGATTCGCTCCACTGCTTGAGCAGCAGGATGAACAACGCAAGGATCAGCAACAGGCTGGCCACGGCGAAGGCCGCGACGTGGTTGTACTCGTTGTAGAGGATCTCCACGTGCAGCGGCAGGGTGTTGGTGACTCCGCGGATGTGCCCGGAGACCACCGACACCGCGCCGAACTCGCCCATGGCCCGGGCGGTGCAGAGCACCACGCCGTAGATCAGGCCCCATTTGATGTTGGGTACGGTGACGTGCCAGAACATCTGCCAACCGTTGGCCCCCAGCAGGCGCGCGGCCTCTTCTTCCTGGGTGCCCTGCTCCTGCATCAGCGGGATCAGCTCGCGGGCGACGAAGGGCACGGTGACGAAGATGGTGGCCAGGACGATGCCCGGCAGGGCGAACACGATCTGGATGTCGTGCTCCGACAGCCACGGGCCGAACAGCCCCTGGGCGCCGAACATCAGCACGTAGACCAGGCCGGCGATCACCGGCGACACCGAGAACGGCAGGTCGATCAGGGTCACCAGGAGGCTCTTGCCACGGAACGAGTACTTGCTCACGCACCAGGCGGCGCTGACCCCGAACACCAGGTTCAACGGCACCGAGACCAGCACCGCGATCACCGTGAGCTTGAGCGCCGACAGGGCGTCGGGCTCCAAGATCGCCGCGAAGAATGCACCCAGGCCAAGCTTGAGCCCCTGGGACACGACGATGAACAGCGGCAGCAGCAGGAACAGGGCGAAGATCAGCCAGCCCAGGCCAATCAATACCCGCCGCGAAGTGGCGCTGCCACGGCGGGCGGCGTTGGCCGACGAGGCGGCGATGGACGATTGGGACATGGTTCGCGCCTCCTTATGGGGTTTCGATACGCCGCTGCAGCAGATTGATCAGCAGCAACAGGATGAAGGACACCACCAGCATCAGCACGCCGATGGAGGTGGCCCCGGTGTAGTCGTACTGGTCGAGCTTGACCATGATCAGCAGCGGCAGGATCTCGGTCTTCATCGGCATGTTGCCGGCGATGAAGATCACCGAGCCGTACTCGCCCACGCCCCGGGCGAAGGCCAGGGCAAAACCGGTCAGCCAGGCCGGCAGCAACGCCGGCACCAGGATGTGGCGGAACACCTGCCAGGGCTTGGCGCCGAGGCAGGCGGCGGCTTCTTCCACTTCGCGGGGGATGTCCGCCAGTACCGGCTGTACGGTACGCACCACGAACGGCAGGGTGACGAAAGTCAGCGCCAGGGTGATGCCCAAGGGCGTGTAGGCGATCTTGAAGCCCAGGTCGGTGGCGAACTGGCCCACCAGCCCGGTGGGCGCGTACAGCGCGGTCAGGGCAATGCCCGCCACCGCGGTGGGCAACGCGAAGGGCAGGTCGATCATCGCATCGATGATCCGCCGTCCGGGGAAGCTGTAGCGCACCAGGACCCAGGCCAGCAGCGTGCCGATCAGGCCGTTGATGACTGCCGCGTACAAGGCGGTGCCGAAGCTGAGCTTGAGGGCCGCCAGCACCCGGGGCGCCGAGACGATGGCCCAGAACTGGTCCCAGGTGAGTTGTGCGGCATGGACGAACATCGCCGCCAGGGGGATGAGCACAATCAGGCTGAGGTACACCAAGGTGTAGCCCAGCGTCAGCCCGAAGCCGGGTATGACGGGGGAGATACGACGCGACATAAGAGTCCTTGGTTGAACGCAGGTGAAACGCACGAAGCCCCGAAGTGATTCCGGGGCTCCAGGCGACGGCGGTTAGAGTGGCTCCTCCTGTTACTGGGCCTGGTAGATCTGGTCGAACACGCCACCGTCATTGAAGAATTTCGGTTGGGCAGTTTTCCAGCCGCCGAAGTCCTTGTCGATAGTCACCAGCTCCAGTTTCGGGAACTGCTGGCCGTATTTGGCCGCCACGTCCTTGTCCCGTGGACGGTAGAAGTTCTTCGCCGCGATCTCCTGGCCGGCCGGGCTGTACAGATGCTTGAGGTAGGCTTCGGCGATCGCCGTGTTGCCCTTCTTCTCGGCGTTCTTGTCCACCACCGCCACCGGCGGTTCGGCGAGGATCGACAGCGACGGCACGACGATGTCGAACTTGTCGGCGCCCCCTTCTTCCTTGAGCGCCAGGAAGGCTTCGTTTTCCCAGGCCAGCAGCACGTCGCCCTGGCCGTTGTTGACGAAGGTGATGGTCGAGCCACGGGCGCCGGTATCCAGCACCGGTACGTGCTTGAACAGCTCCTGCACGTACTCCTTGGCCTTGGCTTCGCTACCCCCGGCCTTCAGGCCGTAGGCCCAGGCGGCCAGGAAGTTCCAGCGAGCGCCGCCGGAGGTCTTCGGGTTGGGGGTGATCACCGAGACGTCCTTCTTGATCAGGTCGCCCCAGTCCTTGATGCCCTTGGGGTTGCCCTTGCGCACCAGGAACACGATGGTCGAGGTGTAGGGTGTGCTGGCGTCGGGCAGGCGCTTCTGCCAGTCCGCCGGCAGGGTCTTGCCGAGCTTGGCGATTTCGTCGATGTCGCCGGCCAGGGCCAGGGTCACCACGTCGGCGCGCAGGCCATCGATCACCGCCCGGCCCTGCTTGCCCGAGCCACCGTGGGATTGCTGGATCTTCACGTTGTCGCCGGGGTGCTCCTTCTTCCAGAAGCTTACGAACTCGGCGTTGTAGTCCTGGTACAGCTCGCGGGTCGGGTCGTAGGACACGTTGAGCAGCTCATAGTCCTTGGCTACGGCGGAACCGGCAAAAACGGCACTGGCGAGGGCAGCCAGGGCATAACGGCGAATCGACGACATGGTAGAGCTCCCGAGATTTTCTAATGTGCTGGCATTTTTCTTATGGCGAATCAGGCTCGCATTCGCGGATGAACGCTGGGGTACGAACTGGGGGTCATGGGTGACGCCCTCCGGTTGACCAGTCGGGCCTCTCGCTTGCGAGAGGGTGATTTGATTCAGCTGGATTTGTTGCCGGGTTGCTGCAGGCGGAATTTTTCCTTGCGCTCGATCTGCACGACCTGGGCGTTGTGCACGGTGATTTCCACCGCTCCGAAGCGCAGGTCCCGCAGTGCACTTTGAATTTCACGCAAGATGGTTGCTTCGTCCTGTCCGTCGACGCTACGTAGAGATGCGCTCATGGTGATGCTCCTGAGTGGGATGTGCCGTGCAGTGGCGGCACTGCGGGTGGCGTGGAGCAATAGTAGATAGGCAGGGATATTCTTAAAAATACTATTTAAGAATGTTTATATAACCAGTGGAAATTATTCGGCGGGGCGCGCAGTTACGGGCCCCCTGAGACCATGCCCGCCCTCTTGCGACCGCTACGCGAAGCGCCTGTAGCCGCTGTCGAGTGCAACGAGGCTGCGACCGGAGGCGCAGCGCCCGCCAGCTGCATCAGGCGCGTCAGAGGATCTGCGGGGCGTTGTCCCAGTCCAGCAAGGAGGCCGGCATTGGCCGGCCGAACCAGTAGCCCTGGCCCAGATCGCAGCCCTGGTCCAGGAGGAAGCGGGCCTGCTCCATCTGTTCGATACCTTCGGCATGGACCTGCATGCCCATGCTCTGGGCCAGTGCCACGATGACCCGGGAAATCGCCGCATCGTCCTCGTCCCACGGCAAGCCGGCGACGAAGCCCTGGTCGATCTTGAGCTTCTGCACCGGCAGGCGCTTGAGCCGCAGCAACGACGAATAACCGGTGCCGAAATCGTCGATGGCCAGGCGGATGCCCAGCTCGCGCAGGCGGTGCATCTGCTCCAGGGCCACTTCCGGGTCGTCCATCAGCGCGCTTTCGGTGACCTCCAGCTCCAGGTAGGCCGGGTCCAGCCCGGTGTCGTGCAGCACCTGGGCCACCTGCTGGTACAGCTCGCTGCGGGCGAACAGGCGGGTCGAGACGTTCACCGCGATGAACGACAGCACCACGCCCTCGGCCTGCCACTGGCACATCTGCCGGCATGCCTCGCCCATGACCCAGGCATCGATCTCGGCAATCATCCCGGTGCGTTCGGCGATGGGGATGAACTCCGCCGGCGGCACCAGGCCGCGGTGCGGGTGCTGCCAGCGCACCAGGGCTTCGACGCCCACCAGGCGACTGGTGGCCAGGTCGTGCACCGGTTGGTAGTAGACCCGTAGCTCCTGGCGGTCCAGGGCGCGGCGCAACTCGAAGGCCGTCTCCACCCGCTGCTGGGCATGGGCGGTGAGTTCCTCGGTGTACAAGGCATAGCCATTGCGCCCGGCGCTCTTGGCCTTGAACAGCGCGGCATCGGCGTTGCGCAGCAACTGGCTGGCGCTGCGGGCATCGCTGGGAAACAGGCTGATGCCGATGCTGGCATTGATCAGCACCTGGTGGCCGTCCAGCTGGAACGGTTCCTTGAGGCCATCGAGGATGCGCTGGGCCAGGGCGGCCGCCTGCACCAATTGCGGGCAACTTTCGGCCAGCACGGCGAACTCGTCGCCGCCCAGGCGCGCCAGGGTCACTCCGGGGCCGAACATGTCGCGCAAGCGTTGGGCAAACGCCTTGAGCAACTGGTCGCCGACGTTATGCCCGAGGCTGTCGTTGACCATCTTGAAGTGGTCCAGGTCGATCATCAGCATGGCGCAGCCGCGCTTGTGGATCTGCGCCGAGGCCAGGGCCTGTTCGGCGCGGTCGGTGAGCAACAGGCGGTTGGGCAGGTCGGTCAGCGGATCGTGGTGGGCCAGGTGCGCCAGCTCGTGCTCGGAATCCTTGATCGCGCTGATGTCGGAGAATACCGCCACATAGTGGGTGAGCTCGCCCTGCTCGTCGCGGATCGCGCGGATGGTCTGCCACTGCGGATAGATTTCCCCGCTCTTGCGTCGGTTCCAGATTTCCCCGCTCCACTCGCCGCTCTGGCGCAACGCGCCGAACATCGCCTGGTAGAAGTCCACCGAATGATGGCCGGACTTGAACATGCTCGGCTGGCGCCCCAGCACTTCCTCGCGCTGGTAGCCGGTGATCTCCATGAAGGCGCGGTTGACGTGGACGATCTGGCCCTGGGTGTCGCTCACCAGTACCCCTTCGCGGGTACAGTCGAACACCGCCGCGGCCTGGCGCAGGCGCTCACGGTCCTTCTGCTGGTGGCGCAACCAGCGGTCGGCGCCCAGCACGCGTAGCAAGCGCGCCCGGGCAAAGAAGATCAGCACCGCGCTGACCACGGCCCAGGCATAGCAGCTGGTTTGCTGCCACAGGGCCTGGTCGATCGATCCATCGAAGAAACTGCTCAATAAATAGCCACTGAGCTGCAGCCAGGCCATGGACAGCAGCAGGTAGAGCAGCGCAGCACGCAAGCCATTGCGATAAGAAACCGACATAAGCCCGTCTATTTCCACACGAAAAGTTTGGGATTATAGAGGAAGAAACATCCCGCCACTCTTATCTGAAAGGGCGACTGGTTTTCTCACCGGGCATGGTGATAATGCCTGGGCTGTTTTTTCTCTATCGAGGGCCTTATCGCCTATGTGGTATGAAGGTTTACTTGGCTTGTCCGCCTGGCAACTGGTGGCAGTCACCCTGTTGATGACCCACGTGACCATCGTTGCGGTCACGGTCTATCTGCACCGTTATTCCGCGCATCGCTCCCTGGAGCTCAATGCCGGCCTCAAGCATTTCTTCCGTTTCTGGCTGTGGCTGACCACCGCGCAGAATACCCGCGAATGGACCGCGATCCATCGCAAGCACCACGCCAAGTGCGAGACCGTCGACGACCCCCACAGCCCGGTGATCAAGGGCTTGTCCACCGTGCTGCGCAAGGGCGCCGAGCTGTACCGCGAGGAAGCGCGCAACCCCGAGACCCTGCGTATCTACGGCAAGAACTGCCCGGAAGACTGGATCGAGCGCAACCTCTACAGCCGCTACAAGCTCGGCGGCGTGGCGCTGATGGCGGTGATCGACCTGCTGCTGTTCGGCACCATCGGCATCACCATCTGGGCGGTGCAGATGATGTGGATTCCATTCTGGGCCGCCGGCGTGATCAACGGCCTGGGCCATGCGGTGGGCTACCGCAACTTCGAATGCCGCGACGCGGCCACCAACCTGGTGCCCTGGGGCATCATCGTCGGCGGCGAGGAGCTGCATAACAACCACCACACCTACCCCAACTCGGCCAAGCTGTCGGTGAAGAAGTGGGAGTTCGACATGGGCTGGGGCTGGATCAAGCTCTTCAGCCTGCTGGGCCTGGCCAAGGTCCAGCGGGTGGCGCCCATCGCCCACCGGGTCGAAGGCAAGGGCCACCTGGACATGGACACCGCCATGGCCATCCTCAACAACCGCTTCCAGATCATGGCCCAGTACCGCAAGCTGGTGATCGGCCCGCTGGTCAAGCAGGAACTGGCCAAGGTCGATCACTCGGTACGCCATCAGTTCCACCGCGCCAAGCGCTTGCTGTCCCGGGAAACCAGCCTGCTGGAAGATCGCCACCACCTGCGTATCCAGAACATGCTGGAACACAGCCAGGCGTTGAAGGTGATCTACGAGAAGCGCCTGGCCCTGCAACAGATCTGGGTCAAGACCAGCTCCAATGGCCACGACATGCTGGCCGCCATCAAGGATTGGGTCCACGAAGCCGAGGCCAGCGGCATCCAGTCCCTGCGCGACTTCGCCAGCCAGCTCAAGACCTACTCCCTGCGCCCCAGCGCCGCCTGACCCGCTTGCCTCGCCACCTTCGTGGCGAGGGAGCTGGCCCTCGCCAGCCTCGCCTGAACCACCCCAGCCGACCGCCCGGCGTATCGCCGGGCCGCACGGGAACTTAGCGTTCCATCCTCTATCTCAAGCAACACTTCGCCACCCAGGCGAGCCTGGTTGTAGTCGCTGTCGAACACCGCGCGGCACACCCTTCGAGAACAGTGCCGATGGTCAACAAGAATCCGGATATTCCATCTTCGCTTCCCCTGTGGCCCGAGGCCGCGCAAACCCTCATGGCCCTGATGCATGCCCAGGGCGAAGTCGCCCGCCTGACCGAGCGCGAGCAGCTGTTCAACTCGCTGCTGGTCAGCGTCAACGCGGTGCTTTGGGCCTTCGACTGGGAAAGCCGCCAGGTGCTGTATGTCAGCCCGGCCTACGAGCGCATTTTCGGCCGCCCCGCCGGCCTGCTGCTGGCGGACTACAACCAGTGGCGCGACAGCATCTACCCCGACGACCTGGAATACGCCGAGCGCAGCCTGGCCCAGGTCGTGGAAAAAGGCGCGGTGGAAGACCGCGAGTACCGCATCATCGACGCCACGGGCCAGGTGCGCTGGCTCAGCGACAAGTGCTTCATCAACCGCAATGCCGAACCCGGACAGCGCCTGATCGTGGTGGGGATCGCCGAGGACATCAGCGAAAAGAAGCAACTGGAGAGCGAGTTGCAGCGCCTGGCCACCACCGACGCGCTGACCCAGAGCAGCAACCGCCGGCATTTCTTCGAGTGCGCCAATCGCGAGTTCGAACAGGCGCGACTGCGAGGCACGCCCCTGTCCTTCCTGTTGCTGGACATCGATGATTTCAAGGTGATCAACGATACCTACGGCCACCCCGAGGGCGACATCGTCCTGCAACGCATCGCCGAGAGCGGACGCGCCGCCCTGCGCCGGGGCGACCTGTTCGGGCGTATCGGCGGCGAGGAATTCGCCGCGCTGTTCCCCGGCTGCGCCGCCGACATGGCGCACCAGGTGGCCGAACGCCTGCAACGGGAGATCCAGCGCCAGCACTTCAGCCACCAGGGCCAGGCCTTCAGCATCACGGTCAGCCAGGGCCTGACCAGTCTGTTGCCGGAGGATGAGAGCCTGGACAACCTGTTCGCCCGGGCCGACGCGGCGATGTACGAGGCCAAGCGCCAGGGCAAGAACCGCATCGTCAGTGGCTGATTCGCCGTCCGGGCCGGGCTAGACTGCGGCCCCATGGCAATGGCGGCCCGCGCCGGACGCACGGCCCGATGAACGAAGAACAGTTGCTCAAGCGCATCAACAGCAAACGCAATGGTTGTCGGGGCAAGCGCCTGTTGTGCTTGCTGATCGGCGTGGCCCTGGTGGTGTTCGGGCTGGCCCTGGCTGTCAAGCTTGGGCCGCATCCAGCGCAGCTGATGAACCTGCTGGCCGCCTGGCCGTTCTTCTACCTGGCCTTCCTGGCCGAAGACCAGACGGTCGATGGGTGGTTCGCGCTGTTCGAGCTTATGGGCAACTGACTTCACTCAACCCTTGCGCAGGCGGCTCAGCTCCGGCAGGCCGATCTTCAGCAGCCGCGCGGTCTTGCTCCGAGCCACTTGCTCGACACCCTCGGTGGGTGTCAGGTGCGCCAGTTGGCCCGCCAGGTTCATCGCCAGGGCTTCGCGGGAATAGACGCCACCGCCGAGCTGGTAGACCGCGGCGATCAGCTCGCGCAGTTCCAGGGGCATGCGCCAGCGGGTGCGCAGGGCCGAACCGTAGGCGGCGCCAAAGCGCTCCAGGGCATCGCCGATCTCTTCCTGGTCGTCCAGTTCGCCGCCGGCCTGCTTCCACTCCTGCAGGCAGCGCAGCAACGCCAGGTCGCCCAAGCGGTGCAGCAGGCCGGCGCAGTAGCAACGCTCCTGGTCCAGGTCCAACAGGCGCGCCAGGGTCCGGCCATACTCCGCGGTGTGCAGCGACAGCCCCCAGTAGCGCTCGGCATAGTCGGCCAGGGCCGGATCGCTGAGGCGGGCGCTGCGCTTGAGGGTCAGGCCGAGAATCAGGTTCATGCTCTGCCCGGTGCCGAGCCGCTGCAGGGCCTGGGACAGGCTCTGCACGCCGTCGCCATGGTGCTGGGCGGCGCTGTTGGCGGCGGCGATCAGCACGGCGGTGACTTGCGGATCGGTGCGGATTTCCTCTTCCAGCAGCCGCAGGTCCAGGCCCTCGGGGTGCAGGCTGCGCTTGATCGCCAGTTGCACGTCGGTCAGCAGGGGTGCGCCATCGGCCAGTTCGCGGCGATGTTCGAGAAAGCTGTACAAGGTCGTACCGGGCGCCAGGCTCGGAACCTCGCAGGACACTTGCTGGCCAGCGTCCAGCAGCAAGCCCTGCAGGCGCTGGGTCAGGCCCTCCATGTTCAGGGGCTTGGTCAGGTAGGCCGTGGGTGCCAGGGGCAGCGCCTCGCGCACGCTGGCGCTATCGCTGCGCACGCTGAGGAGGATGAACGGCTGCGGTGGGTTGCGCTTGCGCTGGCGCATGGCACGCAGCAGCGAAAGGCCGTCGATGCCTGGCAGTTCCCAGTCGGCGATGACCAGGTCGTAGGGCTTGGCATCGAGCAGGTCCATGGCTTCCTGGCCATCGGCGCACAGATCCAGGCGAGCATCGCAACGCACGTTAAGCAGCACTTGCTCGAGCAGGTCGCGGGACCAGGGATCGGCCTCGGCGATCAGCACGCGGGGTACAGCAGGTAGATCAACAGCGGTCATGCGGCACGCTCCCTAGGCAATCCCTTGCACCTTAGTCAATGCGCAGGCTTCCATACAGCGCAAATCCGCCTATAGACCACGGCGCAATGAAAAAAACCCGCCGAAGCGGGTTTTTTTATCGATCAGCTCAGGCGGGCATCACAGCTCGGCGAAGCACTCGTCGATGATGGCCAGGCCCTTGTCCAGTTGCGCATCCGGCGCGGTCAGCGGCACCAGCACCCGCAGGACGTTACCGTAGGTGCCGCAGGACAGCAGGATCAGGCCCTTGTCACGGGCCTTGGCCACAACCTGGGCCACGGCGGCGGCGTTCGGCTTGTGGCTGTCGCCGTTCTCGAACAGCTCGACCGCGATCATCGCGCCCAGGGCACGGACTTCACCGATCACTGCCGGGTGCTTGGCCTGGATGGCCTTGAGGCCGGTCACCAGGCGCTCGCCCACGGCCTTGCAGCGGTCCAGCAGGTGCTCTTGCTCGAACACTTCCATCACGGCCAGGGCCGCGGCGCAGGCGATCGGGCTACCGGCGTAGGTGCCGCCCAGGCCGCCTGGGGCGATGGCGTCCATGTACTCGGCCTTGCCGCATACGCCAGCCAGCGGGAAACCACCGGCGATGGACTTGGCGAAGGTGGTCAGGTCGGCGGCGACGCCCATCTGCTCCATGGCGAAGAAGGTGCCGGTACGGCCAGCGCCGGTCTGCACTTCGTCGGCGATCAACAGGATGCCGTGCTGGTCGCACAGGGCGCGCAGGCGCTTCATGAATTCCTTCGGCGCGACGTAGAAACCGCCTTCGCCTTGTACCGGCTCGATGATGATCGCGGCGATGTCACGCGGTTCGGCGTCGTTCTTGAAGATGCGCTCGATGCTGGCGATGGAGTCGTCGATGCTCACGCCGTGCAGCTCGTTAGGGTACAGGGCGCGGAAGATGCCGCCTGGCATCAGGCCCATGCCGGCCGAGTACGGCACGACCTTGCCGGTCAGGCCCAGGGTCATCATGGTGCGACCGTGGTAGGCGCCGGAGAAGGCGATCACGCCGGCACGGCCAGTGGTGGCGCGAGCGATCTTCACGGCGTTTTCCACGGCTTCGGAACCGGTGGTCACCAGCAGGGTTTTCTTGGCGAAATCGCCTGGCACCTTGGCGTTGATTTTCTCGCACAGCTCAACGTAGGGCTCGTAGGCCAGGACCTGGAAGCAGGTGTGGGTCAGCTTGTTCAACTGCTCGGTCACCGCGGCGATGACTTTCGGGTGCACGTGACCGGTGTTGAGCACGGCGATACCGCCGGCGAAATCGATGAACTCGCGGCCTTCGACGTCAATGACGCTGGCGTTCTTCGCGCTGTCGGCGAAGATCGGGTGGATCTGGCCCACGCCACGCGGTACGGCGGCTTCACGGCGTTTCATCAGGGATGCGTTGGTCTTGCTCATAATGTCCTCATTCACCGCGGCGGCCGCGGTGCGGTTCAAGGGTTGCGGGGCGGGGAGGCAACGGTGGCAGCATGCGATGATCGACTGCCGCCGTGGTCCCGGGCCACCTTGAATAGTGCGGTTTTAAAACTGCGCGCGGGGACAGCGCTCTCGTGCCCCGCGCGCTTGAAACCGGATCAGATACCCAGGCAGAGGTATTTGATTTCCAGGTAATCCTCGATCCCGTACTTGGAACCCTCGCGGCCCAGGCCCGAGGCCTTGATGCCGCCGAACGGCGCCACTTCGTTGGAGATCAGGCCGGTGTTGACCCCGACCATGCCGTATTCCAGGGCCTCGGCCACACGGAACACGCGCCCCAGGTCGCGGGCATAGAAGTAGGAGGCCAGGCCGAATTCGGTGTCGTTGGACATGGCGATGACTTCGGCCTCGTCCTTGAAGCGGAACAGCGGCGCCAACGGACCGAAGGTTTCTTCCTTGGCCACGGCCGCGCCCTTGGGCACGTTGACCAGGATGGTCGGCTCGAAGAAGTTGCCTTCCATGGGCTTGCCGCCGGCCAGCAGGGTGGCGCCCTTGTCCAGGGCATCCTTGATGTGTTCCTGGACCTTGGCCACGGCTTTTTCGTCGATCAGCGGGCCGGTGGTGGTGCCCTCTTCCAGGCCGTTGCCGATCTTCAGCTTGGCCACGGCGGCCTTGAGCTTCTCGGCGAAGGCGTCGTAGACCGAATCCTGGATGTACAGGCGGTTGGCGCAGACGCAGGTCTGGCCGTTGTTGCGGTACTTGGAAATGATCGCGCCCTCGACCGCCTTATCCAGGTCGGCGTCGTCGAACACGATGAACGGCGCGTTGCCGCCCAGTTCCAGGGACACCTTCTTGATGTCGTTGGCGCATTCGGCCATCAGTTGGCGACCGATCTCGGTGGAGCCGGTGAACGACAGCTTGCGCACGATCGGGTTGCTGGTCAGCTCGCCACCGATGTCGCCGGCGCTGCCGGTGACCACGCTCAGCACGCCCTTCGGGATGCCGGCACGGTGGGCCAGCTCAACCAGGGCCAGAGCCGAGAACGGGGTTTGCGAAGCGGGCTTGATCACCATGGTGCAACCGGCGGCCAGGGCCGGGCCGGCTTTACGGGTGATCATCGCCGCCGGGAAGTTCCACGGGGTGATGGCCGCGGTCACGCCGATCGGCTGCTTGATCACGATCAGGCGCTTGTCGGGCTGGTGGCCGGGGATCACATCGCCGTAGATGCGCTTGGCTTCTTCGGCGAACCACTCGATGAAGGACGCCGCGTAGGCGATCTCGCCCTTGGCCTCGGCCAGTGGCTTGCCCTGCTCCAGGGTCATCAGGCGACCGAGGTCGTCCTGGTTTTCGATCAGCAGCTCATACCAGCGGCGCAGCTTGGTGGCGCGCTCCTTGGCGGTCAGGGCACGCCAGGCCGGCAGGGCCTTGTCGGCGGCCTCGATGGCGCGGCGGGTTTCGGCGGCGCCCATCTTCGGCACGGTGCCGAGGATTTCACCGGTGGCGGGGTTGTTGACCTTGATCGTCTGGCCGCTGTCCGCATCCACCCAAGCACCATCGATATAGGCTTGTTGGCGGAACAACTGGGCGTCTTTGAGCTGCATGTCGGCTTCCTTAACAGCACCGCGCATACGCGGGGCAAATTGTGATTGTAAAAAAGGCGCCTGGTCGGCCATTGAGCGCGGCAGCGCATTCAACGATCCGAGGCAAAGCTGCCGTCAGGAAAATCGTTCACTGGGTCGAAGCATGAAAAATGTCGCACACAAGGATAGACGTGCGCCTGGACATTCAGGCAAGAGCGTTTGAAATCTCAAACGAATCCTAGGAGCAAAGGGGGTAAAAGGACAATAGGCCGTTCGAAAAAAAGAACGTAAACGTCCCCAAGGCGAAAACTTTCGGATCAACGTCATCGCCACGCCATAAAGACAGCGCCCCCGCTGCCTGCTGGCAGCGGGGGCGCTGGCATGTTGCCAGGGGGACAATCAGCTGTTGAGCGACTTGAGCACGGTCAACAGGCTGGCGAGGTTGTCGACCACGCCGCCCTGGGCGACTTTCTCGGCAGTGGCCGCACCGGCGGTGGTATCGACGGTGTAGATCTGCATCACGCCCTGGTTGGTCGCGGCTTGCGCCAGGGTGTTTTGCTGCTGCTGCGCCGAGACCGAGTTCTGGAACAGGATGGCCACGGACTGGCCCATGGACTGGTAGACAGTACCCATGGAGACAGCCGGGGCCTCGGCGACGACCTTGACGTTGCTCTGGGTCACGGCATCGGTGATTTGCGGACTAACTGTGCTCATAAAAACTCCATTTTTTCAGCAGGAAGAATCAACTCGGGACTAAGCCGTCAGGCCCTCAAGGCTGGAAGGACTTGAGCACCGTCAGCAGGCTGGTGAGGTTGTCGGCGACCCCGCCCTGGGCGACCTTCTCGGTAGCCGCGGCACCGGCGGTGGTGTCGACGCTGTAGATCTGCATCACGCCCTGGTTGGTCGCGGCCTGCGCCAGGGTGTTTTGCTGCTGCTGCGCCGAGACCGAGTTCTGGAACAGGATCGCGGTGGCCTGGGCCATGGATTGGTAGATGGTGCCCATTGCCATGGCCGGCGCTTCGGCGACGACCTTGACGTTGGTCTGGGTGACGGCATCGGTGATTTGTTCATTTACAAGTGGCATGGCTCAACTTCCTTTGTTTGGTACACGGAGCATTCCGTGTCATTGAGTGAACGTGGCAGCCTGGAGACTGTGAACCGGCCTCGGCCATCAGGTTCGAGCCGGTTCAGCGCGATGCCGGACTCACCTGTTTGAGTGCCTCCTCGACCTTGCGCGTGAGTTCGGCCAGCTGTTTTTCCAGCACGCTCTTGACCTCGGCCTGTACCAGGTCGCGGATCAGCGCCTTGAGCGCCGGATCGTCCAGCGGGCCGGCGGGCGCCGGTGGTGGGGGCGGTGACGCCTGGCCCTGGGCCGCGATGGCCGCCAGCAACTGCGAGAGCACCAATTCGCGGGCCTGGGGATCGGCCCTGTCGTTGGCCCTGGCGCTGGTCACCTGATCGAGAATGCTGCGGGTGCGCTGACTGTCGGACTGGATCAGTTCCATGGCACGTCGGCGGGCCTGCTCGACGCTCTGCTGGGCACTCACGGAAAAGTCCAGGGGCTTGTCGCGCACGAACGCATCGAGCACCTGGCTCTCGACCTGGGTCAGCGGGCGGTTCAGGTAGGCTTCGGCAAAACGCTGGATCGTTGCCAGCGGATCAAGGTCTTCATTCGCCATCTCATGCTCCTTGTCGATGAACGGCGCTGAAACACTGGCTGTCGGCTTGGTCGGACTTCAGCGCCCGGGATGAAAAAGAGCCCACGCGGGCCCCAAGTACAAACTCCCCGGACGACTTGTACGCCCGGGGAGCGGTGTTCAGGATGCCGAACGGTTGGCCAGGGTATCGGCGTACTTGGCGATGCTGGCGTCGATCTTGTCGATGGCCCCGGCCGCGGCGTCGGCTTCCATGGCCCCGGCCGCGGCAGCCACTGCCGCCGCCGCCCCCACCATCAAGTCGGTGGCCAGCACGCCGAGGGCATCCTCGGCGGCCCCGGTGACGTTTTCCTTGACGATGTTTTCGGTCATCTGCTTGATCAGCACCGCCTGGGCCGCCAGGGCCAGCTTGCTGACCCCATCGAAGTATCCGGCGGCGGACTGCGCCACCAGGCCGGCCGCCTGGCTGATCATCATGTCCGGAGGCACGGCGATCTGCGCCGGGGCATAGCTGAAGGCCTCCGCATTGGTGAACTGCACCGCCTGCACGATCTGGCTGTTCAAGGCAGCCGTGTTGCCGGTATCCGGATTGTTGGCCTTCTTGAGCAACTGATCGTTCAACATCGTCATGATCGAGACTTTGTCGCCGCCCGTGGGCGGCGAAACGTGCGGGGTCGGTTCAGGTTGCGGCGCCGGGTCCGGCTCTTTTTGCGGACCCGGCTCTTGCGTTATCACGGGATCGGGGGTTGCACCGACTTCATCCGCACGAGGGGTTTTCTTTTTGAACCAAGCCATGACGCTTCTCCCGGGCCATCAGCCCTACTCGCCGATCGCCATGATCAAGGCAACGGCCTTGGACACCACCGCGTTGGAGATCTGGTTCAGCGCCTGCTGGCTGTTGACCGCGTTCTGCAACGACAAGCCCGCGGAATGACTGGCCACCTGGTACAGCGAAGCAATGGACTGGGCGGGAGCCTCGGCCACCACCTTGACGTTGGTCTGGGTGACGGCATCGGTGATCTGCGAGTTGACCATGGGATCTGGCATACATCTCTCCTTAGATGGAATGGCCCACCGCAGGGGCGGCGGCGCCGGCTACAGCGTCGAAAACAGGCTCATTGAAAGAAAACGCTCCGGCGTGCCTGTTGTGAATCCTCGTCGAGCTTCAGCGCAGCTGCTCGCGCAGCAACTGCACATGCTTGCGGACCAGGGGCTGGTTGATGCCCAGCTCGGCGGCGATGTGCGGGTAGGGCAGATCCTGGACGAACTTCAGTTCAAACAGCCTGCGCTTCTTGAGGGGTAACCTGGCTACCCGTCGGCTGAGCTGGGCCAGGGTTTCTTGCAGTTCCACATGCTCGAGCACCGAGATCTGCGGGGCTTCCAGTTGCTGCAAGGGGTCTTGCTCGACATCGCTCAGGTCGACGAACAAGCGCTGTTCCCGGGTCCGCCGCCGGCAGCTGTCGAGGAACACATGCTCCAGGACCAGGAACAGGAAACCCTGGGGATCGCGGATCCGCTCCGGCGACCGGCGAAAGAACAGCAAGGCCTTGATCGCCGTGGCGGCCAGCCATTCCTGGGCGCCATCGGCATTGCCTCGGGCCAGTTGCCGGGCTCGGCGCTGCAAACCGGGCAGCACCGCCCGCCAACTGGACTCGAACAGATGGTCCGCCAACGCCGCCGACAGCTCCCCTTGCATGGAACAGTTCATCCCCGCACCTCCCTGTGCCCCGTGATCGCACGGACATGGCTGCAGGGTGCGCGGACGCGCGAGGACGATTCAGCGGGAAAAACTACCGCTAGCCCCGGGGTTTCCGGGGATCGCGACCGACAACCACACGCGCATGAAAACCAGCGTGGACGCCTTGGGTCGACATAGGTATGATGTCGCCCGCACTGCACTCGTAGCTCAGCTGGATAGAGTACTGCCCTCCGAAGGCAGGGGTCGTGGGTTCGAATCCCGCCGAGTGCGCCAGCTTCAACGAGAAAGCCCCAGGCCCATGGCCCGGGGCTTTTTTGTTGGCCCGGCCAAGACCGGACGACAAGGGCATCGCCAGCCGGGCCTGCCCAGGCGGTGGGCAACTTGCTACATTCCTCGCCCCCAGGACAGGAGGTCCCGATGCTGCGCCACCCCTTGCTCGACCAACCGTACCAGCCAACCTTGCAGCGCTGGATCGCCTGTTTCACCGGCTACCGCATGCCCGAGGCGCTGGATGCCGAGTTGAGCCGCTATGACCCCAATGATCCCGACGACCGTGAGCAGTTGATCCGCCGCTATTGCCTGGCGCGGGACGATGTGCGCGAGAACTTCCGCCATCGACAGCAGCGGGTCCTGGCGCTGCAAGCGGCCGTGGCGGATGAGCACTACGACTTCGGGCAGGTCTGGGAACCGCCCGAGGACGACTACGAGGACCCGCAGTGGCCCAGCGGTTGGCCGGAGCAAGTGATCGATAGCCGCGATTTTTTCCAGCGCCTGCTGCGTGCTGCCCGCGAGCTGTGGCACGACGACCTGGCCCGTGCGCAGCTGCCCTCGCTCAAGCAATGCCAGGAGATTGCCGAACGCGATCGCGGCAGCCGCGACTGGCTGTTCAGTGTCGATAACCCCGAGGCCTGGAAAGCGCAATTCGGCCTCGCCGCCACGCCCTACGAACTGCAGACGCCCGGCCCACAGTTCCACGGCGAGCGACTGCACCTGGCCCTGTCCGGGGAGCTGCCCCGCCAACTGCTGCCCGCCAGCTGGAACAGCTCGCCAGGGCCAAGCCATTGCCGCTTGGTGCTGGAGATCCTGGGCATCAGCGAGCTGGCCATGAGCGGCACACGCTTCGATGGGCCCATGCGCACCCAGCTCACGCGCTTGAACCCCGGTTACTACGTGCGCCTGGAGATCGGCTTCGACAGCGTGATCGAATGCGTGGCGCTATCTGTGAGCATTGCCCAGGTCAAGGGAACACACGATGAAAAGCCACTTTGAAGAGGCGCTGGAGCGCCAGGAAGTGCTGCAGTTCTTTCGTGGCCAGGGCCAGTACCTGACCCGGGACGGCGATTGGGATGAGCACCTGTACTGCATCAACTGGCCGGGAATCTTCAGCTACCTGCGCGACAACGCCGACGGCGCGCAGCAGCTCAGTGCCAGCTTCGAGCTGTACGCCTACAGCATCGAGCACACCCTGGAAGACTGCTTCGGCCTGCGGGAAAACCTGTTCAACTACTACTCGACCCGAGCCCGCCTGGCGCCTGGCAGCGCCGACCTGCTGGGGCAACTGCCGCCGGCCTGCAAGCGGCGGATCGTCCAACGCCTGGGCTGGTATCGCTGGCAAGTGGAAAACCACCATCGGCTGCTGCCGGAGCGGGCCCGGCGCATGAGCGCGGACGGCGCCTGCGCCGAGTTCCTCGACCTGCCCGCCACGCCTTACGCCTGACGGATCAGGCCGCCGGGCTCATGGAGCCTCGTCGGCCTTCGGCGGGTCTGCCTGGGCCTGCGGCGCCAGCGCTTCGGCATCGTCCTCTTCGGCCTGTTCAAGGTCGAAGTCCTTGCGACTCTCCTTGATGGCCTGACGGATCTGTGCGCCCTTGATCGGGCAGTTCAACATTGCCGCAATGCGGTCGATGCGAGGTGCCATGGACGGCCTCTCAAGTTCTGGAAACGGCCACGATAGTGCGCGTTTTCCGCCTTGAGGGCCAATCCTTGTGCCTCACCGCCGACGCAAGGCGTGCAAGCGGCCGTCCAGGTCCTCGTCCGGGTAGGCGGCGTAGAGCTTGAGCAACAGCTCGGCCGCCTCGCGGTTGTGGCCGCTGTCCCACAGGCGCACCACCTCCTTCAACACCGGGTCCAGCCGCTCGCCGGGGCTCGGGCCGAGCGTCGCGGCCATGCGCTTGGCCAGGTGCGATGCATGGGCCTCGGTGGGGACGTCCGATTGCGCGAGCCGTTCCTCGAGCCGGTCCATGTGCGGCGCCATGGCGAAGCTGCTGGTGGGCGCCGCCGGGGCGGGAGCGCTCAGGGCACCGGATACCTCGGCCGGTGCCGGTTCCGGAGCGGGGGCCGGGGCCATCTCGGCCTGTTCCATGGTCCGGGGCCTGGCCTTGGCTGCCGCAGGGGCCGGGGCTCGCGCCGGGGCGAAGACCTGGGTCGGGTACTGCTCCGGAGTGCGCTGCACCATACCGATGATCAAGGCCACGCCGAACAGGCTGGCAAAGGCCACCTGGTAACGCGGACGCTGGCAGGCCTGCAGCCAGCGCTGCCACCACCCGGCACGGGAGGCGGGAGCCTCGCGGCGGGCAGCAGCCAGGATCAGGGCATCGAGATGGGCCGGTGGCTCCATGGCGCTGTGCTCGCGCACATGGGCCAGCATCTGCTCCTCGGTGGATGGAGTCTGTCGGGCGTCAGTCATGTGAGTACCTCCTCGGCCAGGAGCCGACGCAGTTTTTTCAGCGCATAACGGAAACGGCTCTTCACCGTCTCCAAGGGTGCCTGGGTCAGACTGGCGATCTGCGGCAATTCCAGTTCGCCGTGGGCCCGCAGCAGGAATACTTCGCGCTGGTCTTCGGGCAGGTCTTGCAGGGCCGCCTCGATGCGCTGCCGGTCGCGGCACAGGCTCAATTGCTGCTCGGGCCCGGGGGCCTGGTCAGCCTCGGCATGCAGCTGTTCGTCATAGCTGTCGTGCAGCGGGTTGCGCACGCCGTGCTTGCGCCAGTGGTCGATCAGCCGATTGCGGGCAATCTGGTACAGCCAGGTGCGGAAGCTGGCCCGACCCGCTGGCCCGCTGGTGCTGCGGATCAGGCTGAGCCAGGTTTCCTGGTAGACCTCTTCGGCCAGCTCCGCCTTGCCGGACAAGCCGAGCAGGAAGCGGTACAGGCCCTGGCGATGGCGCTGGTACAACAGCTCGAAGGCCGCACTTTCGCCAGCACGATAACGCGCCAGCAGCGCTTCGTCGCTGCTGGCGTCGGGGGACGGATGGGGAGCAGACATAGGGCGCTGGAACTCCTGTTCACTGCTCGTCATGGCTCTACTCAAGGCGGCTTTGCACGGCATGCTGGCCCGTCGC
Organism: Pseudomonas sp. KCJK8993; assembly: GCF_046230915.1. Lineage (NCBI taxonomy): Bacteria > Pseudomonadati > Pseudomonadota > Gammaproteobacteria > Pseudomonadales > Pseudomonadaceae > Pseudomonas > Pseudomonas sp. KCJK8993. The sequence goes on along the minus strand of NZ_JBJJLO010000003.1, from coordinate 72,258 downwards.
ATCGGCCGCCTGGTCTTTGGGGGCTTGAGTTTGCAGGCTTTGCGCCAGCTCCACCAGCTGTACGAACTCACCACGCAACCCGTAGGGGTCATCGCCCTTGGCGCCCCGGGCCAACTTGGCGGTGTCGGCCAGGCTGAAATCCGCGGTGTAGCGACCGTCCTTGAGCTGCTGGGAGAACGCCGCCACGGCGGCGGCAAACCGCAAGTCGGGGCTGGCCTTGGCCAGTTCCGTCGGCTGCTGGGTGCTGATCGGCCGCTCGATCAACCGGCTGCTGCCCCCTTCCGGCGCCTTGTAGCGCACCCGCAGCATAGCCAGCTCATCGGCCTTGCCGCTGGTGGCGGACGTCTTGGCCTGGCCATAACGCAGCGGCTCCAGCCAGCCCTTCTCGCCCACCGGGACAACTTCATACAGCGCCGTGACGGTATGCCCCGAGCCGATTTCCCCGGCATCGACCTTGTCGTTGCTGAAGTCTTCACGCTTGAGCGCCCGGTTCTCATAGCCCAGCAGGCGGTATTCGCTGACCTGGGCCGGGTTGAATTCCACTTGCAGCTTCACGTCCTTGGCCACCACCGCCAGGGTCGAGCTGAGCTGGTCCACCAGCACCTTGCGCGCCTCGCGCAGGTTGTCGATGTAGGCGTAGTTGCCATCGCCGGCGTCGGCCAGCTGTTCCATCAGGTGCTCGTTGTAGTTATCCACGCCAAAACCCAGGGTGGTGAGGGAGACGCCGCTCTTGCGCTTCTGCGCCGCCATGGCCTTGAGGCTGTCGAAGTCGCTGACCCCGACGTTGAAGTCGCCGTCGGTGGCCAGCAGGATGCGGTTGATGCCCTTGTCGATGAAGCCCTGCCGGGCCATCTGGTAGGCCAGCTCGATCCCCGAGGCACCGGCGGTGGAACCTCCGGCGGTGAGCTGGTCGATGGCGTTGCGGATCTTGGCCTTGTCGCGGCCGGAGGTGGGCTCCAGCACCACCCGCGACTCGCCGGCATAGACCACCAGCGATACCCGGTCCTGGTCGCGCAGTTGGTCCACCAGCAGCTTGAGGGTGCTCTTGACCAGGGGCAGGCCTTCGCGGCGGTCCATGGAGCCGGAGACATCCACCAGGAACACCAGGTTGGCCGGGGCCAACTGGGCCACCGCGCGATCCGAAGCCTTGATGCCGATGCGCAGCAAGCGGGTATGGGGGTTCCACGGCGTGGGCGCCAGCTCGGTGGTCACGCCGAAGGGCGAGCCATCGCTGGGCAAGGCGTAGTCGTAGGGGAAGTAGTTGACCAGTTCTTCCAGGCGCACCGCGCCTTCGGGCGGCAGGCTGCCCTGGTTGAGCAAGCGGCGGACGTTGGCGTAGGCACCGGTGTCCACGTCGACGCTGAAGGTCGATACCGGGGCCTCGGCCACGCTGTGGATCGGGTTGTCCGGCAGGGCCTGGTATTGCTCGCGCGGCTCGTCCCGGTAGGCCTGGAATGACTCGCGGTACTCTGCCGGGGCCGGCATGGGCGCGATCATCGATACCGGGCGCAGGCCGCGCTTGGCCAGGGACGTATCGGCACGCAGCCTCTCGTACTGGGCCTCAGGCGCCGCCTGCAGGGCGCCCTGGGCCACAGCCTCCGCAGTGGCATCAGGCTTGGACGACACGCCGCAACCGGCAATCGCCAGCAGCAGGCCAGCGATGGCGAAACCCTGGGTGGCCGGGCGAAGGAAATGCAGAGGAAGAGACATGGGGGCTGACCTCGGGGAAGAAATGATCCATTCCCCTCTTCAGACGAAGCGCCTTGGCGATTCGGGTTAAGCCCCCGGAAAAAAATTTCGTCAGCGCGAGTAGCGGCGCACCACGCTGCTGTTGCGCAGTACATGGCCGTTGATCTTCTCCAGCAGCTGGGCGCGGGTCAGCCCGGCAGGCAAGGCCTCGGGGGGCAGGTCCAGGGCGAAGATCTGGATGATGTAGTGATGAGCGCTGTCGCCCACCGGCGGGCACGGCCCCATGTAGGTGGTGCTGTTGCGGCTGTTGATACCGGCCAGGCCTTCCAGGTTCGGCTTGGTGCCGGCGCCGGCCGGAAGCTGCCGGGTGCTGGCCTTGATGCCGTAGTGCACCCAGTGATCGACACCCTGGCCCTTGGCGCCATCCGGATCGTGCATGACGATGGCGTAGCTCAAGGTCCCGGCAGGGCCTGCGGTCCAGCTCAGCGCCGGGGAGTTGTTATGCCCGCCACAGCCCTTGGCATCGCTGGCGTTGCCGGTGGTGAACAACCGATCATCCGACACCCCGGGCACATTCAGGGTGAAACGCTCCTGGGCCTGCACGGGAAGTTGCAGGCACAACAGCACGGCACCAGCGGCCAGCCAAGTATTGCGGGAGGCAAAGCGAGACATACGAAAGCACCTTTTTGCGGGTGGAAACGGGGTGAGCACCAGACTATAGCCGGCTTGAATGAATGCGCCCCTTTACGCAAGGCGCGGTGGGAGATTGAGCTTGAGTGCGGGGGTGGTTGTAAATTAAAAAAAGTGGAATTTTCCAGCCACGACCACTCAGAACACTGAGTTCAAGCCAGCAATCAGGCGCTGAGGGCTCTTCGAACAGGGTTTCATCATTGGCGTGAATCTTCCGCCATCCCCTGCTGCGGCTTGTGACATTGGCTCGCTGGCACGCCTTGCCCACCCGGCGAGCCCTGGCCGGTGTGACGGTGTGCGGCATTGGCGAATGCCGGGTAACTTCCAGGACTTGCTGCCCCCCGGGCCGCTCTTCGATAATCCGCCGCTCACGACAATCAGTAGCTCAAAAAGGTGCTTGGCGCACCCAGGGCGGAGTCTCAGCATGGATGTACAGGCCGCAGCGCGGTTTGGCGATGAAATCGCCCATGGATTCGGAGTTGCGGCGATGATCGCCGGCGCGGTCGCCGGGGCTCTCATCGGTGCAGCCATCGTCGCGGCAACTGCCGCAACGGGCGGCCTGGCGGTGGTAATCCTGGCGGGCTCGGTCGCCGCTGGCGGCCTGTCGATGTTCCAGCTGGTGAAAGGCCTGTCGACCATCTTCGATTTGCCCGAGCCAACCACCGGCGAGCTCATAAGAGGCAGCCCCAACGTCTTCGTCAACCTGCGCAACGCCATGCGGGCCGGTGAGGATGTATCGAGTTCCTGTAGCGGCTTTCCCCTGGGGCATCCGCCCTGGCCGTTCCCGGTCACCATCGCCGAAGGCAGCGCCACCGTGTACATCAACGGCAAGCCGGCGGCGCGCCTGACCAGCAAGATGACCTGCGGGGCGCACATCAAGTCCGGTAGCCAGAACACATTCATCGGCGGCCCGACGCTGCGGGTGGAGTTCGTGCTGGATATCGAGGGTTGGCTGCATACCGGCCTGGAGGCATTGGGCCTGGTCGCTGCCGCAGGAGCCCTGGTGCTGGCGGCCATGGCTGGCGTGGCAGCCCTGTTGACCACCGTGGCGGTGGGGGCTGCAATCTATGGCGGCATGGAATTGCTCGGACAGATCGGTGACCGGCTCGGCCCGGGCTACCGTGACCTGCTGCAGGGCATCGCCGGCCTGGCACTGCTCGGCGCCGGGCCGAAAATGGCCAAGATGAGCGCGGAACGCAACGCCGCGCGCCTGGCCAACCAGTCGCAGGTACTGGAAGTGCGCACGGCCGCGGAGGTCAACAAGGTGATGATCGAAAAGGGCGACTTACCAGCGTGGCTGGAAGGAACCCAGGTCAAGACCGAGATAGTGCCACCGGGAACGCAATACCAGATGGTGGTCGCCAAGGGCCAGGCCGAAGCCATCATGCAGGGCAAAAAGGCCTTCGGCGGCTTCGCCACCCCCGATGCGATTCCCAGCCAGGCCTATGCCCGGGATAAACTGGTGATCCTCGATCGGTTCAAGACAGATGTGTCCCATGTGATCACCGTCGAAACCACCGCCCCGCAAAAGATTCACAGTGGCATCACCGGTCCGCTGGAGAACTACAAGGGCGGGGTGAAGCAAGTGGAGTTCCTCGACGAGAGGTTTCTGAAAATAGTCGGCACGCCTGAAGTGCTGCCTGTGGAGTGAAAATTGTGATCAGTGATTTCGAACGCATCCGGGAAGACGGCAAGGTCATCGACGAAAACATGACGGTGGACCGGATGATCGCCCTCGGGTGGTCTCCTTGCCTGGTCGTCGAGGCACGCTGGCGCTGGCAGGAACAGCTCCTTAGCGTGGTCAACAGCCGCGGCCTGCTGGCGATCGTGGTACCGGATCGGCAACACCTCGCCATCCTGTGGAACGATGACGACACGGGCATAGCCGCGACCCTCTACGTGGTTTCCGGCGACCGCCAGCAACAGATCCGGATTACCGACCAGTTGCTGATCGATGGCCAACTCGAAACCGGGGTCTACAGCTGGTTCGAACAGTTCCCGCAGGATTCGCCCAGCGTCTTCACCTGCATGTTCAGCCGGCAACGCGACCAGGCGATGTTCAGGGTGGATATCGACGCGGCGACCGGCGACATTCTTTCGGTACAGCATTCCCGCTGAATACCCTTGCGCCTGCTGCACCAGCACACAAATGCCGCGCAACAGTGCATGGCGCAGCGCACCAAGCGCATCACGGGCGGCCACTCAGCCGTCCGTTTTCACAAGGAAACACCATGCCTGCAACGGCCGACAACATCCCCCTGCGCCAGATCCGGGCGGTCTACGACGCCTATACCCTGCGCGTCTACCAGGCCTACTCGGCAAGTATTGCCGATGCGGCGCTGGCCCATGGCACCTTCGTCTCGCCACCGTTCAAGATGGAGCGCATGACCTGGATAAAGCCCTCCTTCCTCTGGATGATGTATCGCGCCGGCTGGGGCTTCAAAGACGCTGGGCAGAGCCGCATCCTGGCCATCGACATCAGCCGCGAAGGCTTCGAATGGGCCCTGGCCCACAGCTGCCCGAGCCATGCCGAGGAGGGGCTGAGCAAAGAGCAATGGTTGCAGTTGAAAGACCAGTCGCCGGTGCGCATCCAGTGGGACCCGGAGCGCGACCTGCACCTGCGGCCCCAGGAACACCGGGCCATCCAGATCGGCCTTGGCCAGGAAGCGGTGGGCTTGTACGTGAACCAGTGGATCCAGCGCATCAGCGACGTCACGCCGCTGGCGCATCGCATCCATGAGCGGGTGCTGGCTGGCGACCTGGAAGAGGCGCGGCGCCTGCTACCCCAGGAACGCGAATACCCCATGGCGGGCCCTGCTGCGTAAACCGCCTGGCGCGCCAGGCCAGCGATCGGCATGGGGCGTTTGCAGCTCGTCGAGCATTGTCGTCAGCGCCACCTCGGGCGGCGTTGGAGTGATAACCGATAGTTGCTTCTGAACCTGCCGTCTACCTTCGATATATAACCTGACAGTTGCGACGCAGTTGTAAGGGAAAACAAACCCTTCTCTTTTCCAGTCAAGCTATTACCATTCAACATCTATCTTCAGGTCCAGCCCATAACAACTTACCTCTAAGTTCGTCAGGAACAAGCTCAAAAAGAGACTTTATGCTTTTCAAGTGCTCATGATAATTAGGCGATATCCGGTCGCTACAGTTTTCCAAATAGCTCTTAGCTTGATAATTCAGAAACCATATACCATGCTCAGAAAATTCAGAATCCAACAAACTATTTGTAAGGTTGTGCACCAACTCCGCCTCAAAAAAACATGACTGGTCCTTGCCTTTTGCTCTCTCACCCAAAGACTGGATATTCCTTATATATGGTAGAGCCAAAGATAACATCCTAACGTATATTAAGTTCTTTTTCATGAAACCATCACTTTCTCGTCGGCAAAGATCTAGCCCCGGCAGTCGCACTAGCTGTTTGAATGCAACTGTCATTTTTCAACAACAGCTCAACAAATAAAGCGCCTCCTGTATTTCTATATATTCCCTGGGCTTCGACCAGCCGATGATTCCCCTAAAGATATAAACCTCTGCTATCTATATAACCCAAAACACGCCCCTCAGAAGCTGTAAACCTGCAGTTATTCGATAGCATATCATCTTCACTTGCTCTACCTTTCGCGGTTCCCAAAGACCAACTCGTATATTTTTATGCCAGATGACGACCCAATCTTATACTCGCTCAGAAACGGCCCTTTACAAGGTTAACTGGCTTATTTTAGGCGGGCTGGGCCCAAGCAATAACCCTATAACTTTTGCCTTATGCAAAATAAAACTGCCCATCCTCATAACGGAAGAATCTTATCCACTATGGAGAGCATAAACTCCGACTCAAAAAACTCAATTTTCTCGCCATACTTATAGTTATCACAATATTCAAGAGGAATAAGAAAAAGCCTAAAATCAATGATCACCAGCCATCCAGCTATCTCTACAGCCCCGTCTTCATCTATAGGTTTGCAAAAGAATTTCTCATACAGAAATCCTAGAGTTTTCATTATTATTTACCAATTAAAAAATAGCGCCAACACTATGCTCCATCGCGCAATACAAGAAGTGTTCAAGAGAACCTGTTTTAGGATCTCTCGCCATACAATACCTTTATGCTTTTGAGAATCCCCCACCATACTACCAAGCATAGATAGTAGACTCGTATCCTCTGCAGCTCCCAATCCAGAGTATTGAAGGGCTGCTTGGTAATTACACCGTTGTGAAAATAAATTGCCTCGGCAGTACTGGGGCTAGTTTTATAAAAGCTCTTGGTATCGAGGGTCCTCTCGCATAATCCTTAAAACTTCAGACCACCCAAATAAAACTCCAGGAACGCGACTCTCTGTAATAAGCTCCGCTCTCTCCGAAAGAGAAAAATCATCCATTGCTTTCTTGCAATATGAATAAAACAGGTTAAAGCAATTCTCATCAACATAATCCAAGACAATGAAACTTTGTCCCTGTTCATCAAGCGGCGTATACATTGATTTCAGGCAACACTGCTCATCATCTTTGAACAGCTTTCTTGTCGCTTCAACAATGCAATCAAAAACCCCGCCAGAAGCAGACCAGCCAGTATCTTCACCTATAGAAATATACATACCCATGGGTCACCTCAAAATAAGAATCTTGCTCTGCTGTTCAGGAATAAGATTCTTTATCCATAAATTAACCATGCTTTGGTTAGCAGGGGTTAAATTCCTATAGTCCAGCGGAACAATGTCTGCCTTCCCAATGCGATCAACTAGTTACTTCTGATTTTGAGAGGCATTATTTGAGAAGAATTTATTTATCTGAGCAGACCTTGTGCCATCAGTCCACATAAAGTCCACAGTCTTTCTTGCATAAGGCCCATCAACAAACACGAAATCGGGGTTCTTCTGTCCTGACACTATCAGTGGGTCAACCCTTTTCAGGGCCCACTCAAGGACTTCTCCAACTGAACTACCACCTGACTTTCATGCAACACAAACTTTCCTTTGTCTGGATCAAGACCCAGCCCCTGAATCCTGCCTCTATTGTTGGAGACAACGGGATTAATTGTATTTAAGCCTGTATCAGCATCCTTAAATACAGGAGTCCACTCACTTCTAACCGTTGCAGTTCCTTTTGCCGCCTGCTGCTCAAGTACCGTACCCGGCGCCTTACTCGTTAAATCAGGTCCCTTCGGGTTGCTCCCTATACGCTCCAAAGCCGCCTTTTATGCACTGACTAAGGCTCCCGCTTCTTGAACAGTTCCTTTTGCAGCGCTAAACCTAGCTTATTTTCCCGCTGCCAATTCTATCGCAACAGCTAACTTCAACTGAGCATGACGCCCCCGAACTAATTTTTTATAACTATTAATATCAACAATGGAAAATTTTCAGGCTCGGCATCAGCATTACCCCGAGAAAGCTCAAATTTAACTACAGCAGAGCAATTTACTAGAAACACATAAAAATCCTCACCTTGGTCGGGAGTATGGCTTAGCACATAAGCAGACGATAAAGAGCCAAACACTCGCTCAAGAAACTTCAGAACAAATATATTTTCGAATATATATGCTGCTGACGAAATGAGAGTCGCTCTAATTTCCTTCTCAGCAGCACTCCCTACAAATTTCATTTGATCACTCCTGGGAATGCGGAAACCAAATTTCCTGCCCCATCCGTCAGCACGCTCATTTTAGATGTCGGAGAGAAGTTATTAAACTTATCAGACCCAATACTTCCCCCAAGTCAACCTCACGTACATATCGAGGTCCATCAGCACTCGGCAGAATCTTAGTTATTGGTGTGTTAATAACCTCTTTACTTTGCAAAATTTGACGTAGTTCCTCTTGCGGAACAGTAAACTGACTTTTGTTTTTTGTTAGTGAATAGTGCTCATTTGTCAGATGATTCCAGCCGGCGCCCTCTGCCTGGCTTCCGTTCCTTAGATTTACCCGGCTTTGTACTCTACCAGGGACTTGCAAGGCGGTTTCTACGGTTTGTGTCCCTTTTGTCGCTTGCCCCCCTGATCCACTCGATCCGTCTATAACCTTTGAAAGCTTACTGCTACCACTGGCCGCCCTGTCAAAAGCAGCAATCATGGCAAACCGGATGAGCTCCTCCTTTGATAGTTTCTGAATTATTCTATGGCGGAACTGATGGAGTTGGAGAGCAACTTATTCAGTTTTGCTCCTACTACACTGAAAGCTTCATGCACAACTACACGGTACTAGTCGTGCCAGAAAAGCATTGCGGAAGGTAAAGCGAGATAGACGCCAATCAACCTTGACTTTAAACAATCTTAAGGCGTTCAATTTTCTATAATTGTTGTAAAAACCGAAGTTTCCAATAGTCATTACCTGCCTTTACCCAGTATCGCTCGTTATCAGGAATTAAAAAACTAAAGTCTGCACATTCGGAGGTCCAATCTGAATAAGCAAGGTCTTCGTGAGAGCGCCCATAGTCCAGATGCATATATATTTTTCGGTCAAAATTTATATAAAACTTCGGAAGCCGTGAAAAAATAAAACTTGCACATTCAAATTCAGAAAAACTCAATACTTCACCCGTCAAATAGTACATCTCAACTTTTTTAAAAAGCTCTGCATCAGCCCCAATAAATCCATCAAGCTCAAACGGAGATAGAATTTTTTCATTTGAGTCATATAAATACTGCGGAAAATTATCCGCACTCATCCTCAGAACGCCCCTTCTAAACTCCTTACAAGCAAGATCATACTGTTCTTGGGTGATATCCCCATTTTCGAGGTAAGCACGATAATCTTTTTCCGCATCAAGACAGAAATTATATTTTTCATCCACAATCCAAAAACATCTCCCCAAATGAACAAAAAAGCAGACACTTTTTTCGCCACTCCAGAGATCATCGAAAATAGATTGATTTAATGTCATTTCCCGAATGCCTTAAGAAATTCATCTTGGGTATAAACACGCGCATTACTCGAATTTTTTCGAGCAGCGATTCCCAAACCTTAGGTAACTCCAGCGAGTAACCTGGCTGACCCGGATCTACTCTTTCTGGTGCATCAGGGTTTCTTGGAATACCAGGAACCGGCCTTTGAGGTATCACCTTTTCCATAATTTCCTTATGAAGGCCAGCATCAACGTCAAAAACTATCACAGAGCCATCAGGTCGCTTGTTCGTCAAGTAGTACGTAGCATGATCAGCATTGCCAACACTTACGCAAATTTGCCCTGCGCAGCCTGGGGTGATGGTGATGGTTCCATCTTCATTGGCAATAATGCGGTTCTGACTGGTCTTCGTACCAGATCCACCGCCCTCAACCCTAAAGTACGTAACAGTTCCCGGAGAGCCTCCTTTTGCTGCGTGCCCCCCAGATCCACTCGATCCGTCTGTAACCTTTGAAAGCTTACTGCTACCACTGGTCGCCCTGCCAAAAGCGGCAAGCATGGCAAACCGGACGAGCTCCTCCTTCGAGGCGCCATTATTTAGTAGGTTCGTGACACCATTAACATCTACGGGAGCCAGGACCGAACTGATAACACCGTCCTTAAGAGATAGCTCACGAATTTTTTCGTCACTTAAACCCTGTTTTTTCCACTCGGCAATCTGCTCACTGCTTCTGACCACAGCCAGATACGGGTTGCTGATGGTTCCAATGGGAGTCCAGTCATTTCCGTTGAGGGTATAAACATTGCCAAGAATCCCGTCCCAGCCCGAATTCAACTGTCTTTCTTTCGCACCCTCCATCAGGATGCGTGCATACTTTCCAAAATAAATGAGCCGCCCAGTCATTCTAAGAGAGACAAACTCATAATTATCAAACATGCTCTAAGGCATTGTAAAAATCCTCTCAAAAACTGGTATTTTTTTAGCCTAGGCAGGTTAACTCTTCGAGTTATCTAGAGCACATAGCAAACCTCTCTCTCATTTTCCCACCCTATGAGTAACGTTCCTCTAGCTTATTAGCGGAACGTAGAACACTATCCCTTTGTTCAGGAAAGAAAGAAGAGTAAACGTCAGCTGCAATCTTCATCAAGAAGACATACTCAGCCACAGGCATACTTGAAGTTTCCGCTTCTCCCAGAAAAAAACTGACCTCATTGAATTCTTCAGGATCATCCCAATCTTGATCAAGAGAATAGAAATATCCCTCCGCGACAGAGAAACCAAAACCCTTCGAAGCCTCATAGATAAACGCAGGAAAATTAATTCTGCCCCTATCTACAGAAGACTTTATTACCTCATAAAGGTCTTCATAATTTAAACCCGTAGAGGCAAATGAATTTTTGAGTTCTTCAAGCCAAAACAAGCTACTCATCACTTAGTCCTAGGAGGGATAGTTATGAAAGAGTTTGTTATTTCTCCAGTTCTGCTATTACGTGTCACCTGAAAATAGTAGCCATCAATCTTAATGCTAGCCTCTCTCTCATTCGGTTTTGCTTTGAATATAGCATCAGCTTGGATTGCCGCACGACTAGACATGTCAGCCACTTTATCATCTGGTAAAACCTTTGGATCGTAAGTTGTTTTTGTGGACACAGGCTTATACCCACCTATTAATTCACGCTTAGTATTAGTTCTAGGTAACTGATAGCTATATTCAATAAGGCCAGGAAAACGTGCATCTGTGATTTTATTGGTGATTTTTGCACCTGTTAACTCGATCGATTCCAGAAACGCATCTCTGTTGTGAGCACCGGAAATCGTACCCGCTTTACTGTTTCTAACGCCGATCTGGGTGTTATGGCCGAGGACTGACTCGTTAAAATTCTTTGGAAGTGTAGGTCCTACATTCCCCCCTGATCCACTCGATCCGTCTGTAACCTTTGAAAGCTTACTGCTACCACTGGCCGCCCTGCCAAAAGCGGCAATCATGGCAAACCGGACGAGCTCCTCCTTCGAGGCGCCATTATTTAGTAGGTTCGTGACACCATTAACATCTACGGGAGCCAGGACCGAACTGATAACACCGTCCTTAAGAGATAGCTCACGAATTTTTTCGTCACTTAAACCCTGCTTTTTCCACTCGGCAATCTGCTCACTGCTTCTGACCAGAGCCAGATACGGGTTGCTGATGGTTCCAATGGGAGTCCAGTCATTTCCGTTGAGGGTATAAATATCTCCAAGAATCCCGCCCCAACCCGAACTCAATTGCCCTTCTTTCGCACCCTCCATCATGATGCGTGCGTATTTTCCAAAAAGAAGATTCAACTCCTCTTGGTTTAGTCCTCCTGCCTGATACAACGCAACCAGGTTTTCTCCAGACTCTTTTTCCCGCTGCCGGTACTCATTGCGTACCGCACGCTCACAACCTCCATCTCCAGCACAGGCAGAAAACTTGTCCTGCAAGTCGTTCATACCGCCGATTTTTGCGGCCACCAGTTTTTCATGAAGCGCTACCAAGCTGGCTTCATTCAACTTGTCGACGCCGTACTTATTCGCTAATAAGTTGTTCTCCACAGCATTCTTGCCAGCCCCAGCACCCGCAATAGCACCCGCGCTATCGCCCTTGGCAATTCCCCCCGCGAGCCCAGCGGCTAACGTCGATAGCGCGGCCACTGTCTGCTTTTGTTCTTCGCTGAGGGAGCTGGTATCGCTGGTGCCGTACAACTGCTGGGTGATCAATCGAGCTGCCAGCTCTCCACCTGCCGCTCCTGCGGCGCCCGCGATTGCCGAGTTACCTTGGGCCTGGGCTACCGCGGCTCCCAGCACTGCGTGAGCCATGGCGTTGAGAGCTGTATTGTCGCCCGTGGTTTTCTTGATGAGCTGCGCCAGATACGGTGCGGAGGCACCGGCAAGTGCCGAGCCAATATCCCCGCCTGCCAGCCCTTGCAGGGCCGCCGTTACCGCTTGCGCGACGCGCTGGTAGTCACCACCGGTACCGTACTTGCCCATGATTCGTTGGTACGCATCAGTGGCAATCAACTTCTGCTGGTAGTTATCGACCTCCTCTTTGCTGGCATTTTTTCCAGGTCGATGGATGCCTAGTTTCTCCAGCTCATCGCTCGCATCTTTGTCGGCCTTAAGCTGACCTTCGGTACGAACGATGTCCGTTACCTGAGTGCCAATCTCGCCAATCAGTTGCACCTGCCGTAGGCGCTTCTGCTCCTTCTCCTTATCGAAGATCGGACTGATGCTGCCGTTGGCATGTTCGACGTCATGGCTGAGGGTGGTTACGTCTTGCTTCTGCAGGCTGGGGTCACGGATTTCCAGAGTGCCGTTGGAGATCGCCGATGAAGTAGTGCCGCTGGCACTGCCACTGTGGTTGTAGGCGATCAACGTGCCACTGGGCATATTGCTGATAAAACCGTCCGTACCGCCGTTGCCGCTGCTGACGCTGGCGCTCTGGATCTGGCTTGTGTAATCGGCCTTGTTCTTGAGGTCACTCCAGCCCAAGGTGCCAGTACTCAGCCGGTTCTTGTCGGCTTCTGCTGTACTGGCAATAACACTGCCATCAAGTTGAGTGTGCTTGCCTACCTCAATCTGATAGCCGCCCTTACCGGCAAACAGCCCGGTTTGCTCCTGCACGCTCTGGTATTTGGAGTCGATCTTGCTCTGGCTGACACTGAGGGACCCGCTGCCCGTCATCGTGCCAATCGTAAAGCTCGCCCCTGCGCTGACATTGCTCTGTTTGGACTTGTAGTTGTCTGTGTCCTGCAAGCTTTGCAGTGTGAGGTCACGTCCTACATTGGCGGTGATCTTGTCGGCGTTGACCTGCGCGCCCTTGAGCGTGGCATCCCGGCCACTGATCAGGCTGGCGTGGTTACCGGCGTCTAGGGTGGTTTCGGTCCAGGTAGTACCGTTGCCTTTCTCATTACCCGTTCCCTTGTTGCCGTTGGCGAAGATGCTCAGCCCGGCACCACTGGAGCCAAATCCGATGCTCGCCCCAACGGCGCCACCGCTGCTGCTGTTCTTGCCATCCAGCCTTTGGGTATTTGCCGCAGCATCCAGATTGATATCGCGATTGGCTACGAGTTTGAGGTCCTTGGCAGCCTGCAACTTACTGCCATGAACATTGATGTCGCCATCGCTTCCAAGACTCTCCTTGCCGGTAGCCAGAATGCTGAGACTTCCTCCCGCATTCAGGCTGCTCCCCTGGCTCACTGTCTGTTCCTGGGTTTGCTTGGAACTGGATTTCTGCGACCCAAGGGACAGGCTGATGCCAACGAACTGCCCCACATTGTCAGCGTTCATCCCGCCATTTTGCTGCGCTGCCTGCCAGGCCTGGATACCTGTCAGGCCGGCCTTTATGCCTTGCAGGGCAGAGAGCCGACTGTCGTCTTCCTCCTTGGCTTGCTTGGTTGTCTGGTACGCCGTATCGATAGCGCTGCCAACGGTGCCGGAAAGGGCCAGGGTCAGGCCGCTGGTCTTGCTCTTGGAGGTCTGCTCGCTGCGGTTGTGATTCTCCGCCGCAAGGATGCTGACATTCTGCCCAACGAGGTTGATGTCCTTGCCGGCGACGACGTCAGATCCTTTTATGCCCAGGTCCTTGCCGGCCTGGATATCGACGTTGCCCAGCACACTGCCGATGGTACTGACCTTGGCATTCTCGCTGGAGCGGGTCGAGGTGTTCTGAAGCGAAGACGATCCCAAGGTGAAGCCGATACCGCCACTGCTCAACAGGCCGGATTTCTTCTTCGACGTCGAATGACTTTCTTCACTGGTTTGCGTAGCACTGTCGATGGCGACATTGCGCCCAGCGACCAGGCTGGTGGATTGGGTGGATACGACATTGCTGGCAGTAACGCCGATATCCTGCCCAGCGCGCACAACCACTTTATCGCCACTGACGGAGGATCCCTCCTGCGTGGTTGAACTGCTGCTGTCGATACGTGTTTTCTGAGTGCTGGAAAGCCCTGAGCTACTGGTCTTGGTCTTGCGGTAGTAGCTGTAGTCACTGTTCTGGGCCGCATCCAGGTTCACATCACCCACGGCATACAAATAAGCTTCATTCCCCGCCGTCACCCGGCTGGCAATCAATTGCAGATCTTCACCGGCCTTGAGCGTGACATTGCCGCCAGCGGCCAGGGTGGTCGACACCTGCTGAACATGATCCTCCTGGCTCGTCACCTTCTTGGTCTTGCTCGCCGAGTGCTGCTCATTGGCGGCTGAAAGCAGGTTCAGGTTTTCCGTGGCCGACATCGTCACATCGCGCTTGGCCTCGATCTGGCTGGCGATGGCGGTGAGGTCGCGGCCTGCGCTGATCGCAAGATCACGCCCGGACTGCAAGCTGGAACCGTTCTGGGTCACGCTCAGGTCATTGTGGCGTGTGCCCCGGTCGTTGCCGACCACCTGCTCCACCGCGCTGAGGTTGACGTCACGCCCCGCCTTGAGGCTGGTATCCGCACCGCTCTTGAGCACACCGCCGTTGTTGTTCAGGTCGCGTCCGGCATCGATGCTCAGGCTGTTGCCGGCTTCGATGCGGGCGGCGCTGTCGAGGAAGTCGCGGCGTTGCTCGCGGATGTAGGCTTCGCTGCTGCTCTGGTGGGTGGTCAGGGTGCGGTCGTTGATCACGTCGCCCTGAGTGGTGGTCAGGGTGACGTCGCGCCCGGCGATGATGCCGCCGGCGCGGTTGACCAGGTGGTTGCCCGCCAGCAGGCCCTGACGGTTGCCCGCCTCCATCAACCCGCTATTGACCAGGTTCTGCCCCGCCACCGCCGACAGGTCATTGGCCGCGCGCAGGGTGCCGACGTTGTTCAAGTCCTTGCCGGCAATCAGGTTCAGGTCCTTGCCGGCGATCAACGCGCCATTGGGCGCCAGGCGGTTGTTGGCCTGGGCCAGGTACAGCACCGGCACCAGCACCTGCTCGCCATTCACTTCGGCATTTTCCAACCAGACGATGTCGTGGGTCAGGGCCGCCACCTGCTCGGAGGTCAGGCTCACGCCCACCGCCAGGTTGAGCTGCTGCTTGCTCTTGACGGCGTTGTCCATCAGGTACTTGAACAGCTTCTCGTCGGTGTCCTGGCCATTGATGAAGCGCTGGCCGGTGCGGGCGGTTACCGCTTGCCGGATCAGCTTCTGTTCGTAGAAGCCGTCGCCCAGGCGCTTGGCGCTTTCATCGGGGTTGTAGCCCAGGTTGGACAACAGGTAGTCCGAACTCATGAACTGCTTGAGGTCGGTGAGGGCCGGGTTGGTTTCGATCAGGTACTTGTGTGGCCGGGACAGGCTCGCGGTATCCGGCAGGCCGGCGATCTGCGCAGGCGTCGGGGCCTGGGCCAGGGTGCTGCCCTGGCCGCTGAGGCGGAACAGGCCGTTGCCGCCGGTGGGCAGGGTGAAGCCCGGCAGTTCCAGGGGGTTGACCTGTTGCTGGGCCAGTTCCGGGGGCAGTTGCGGGTTGATCCGGATCGCCGTCGAGTAGCCGTTGCCTACGCCGGTGTCGGTCAGGGTCTTGCCGGCGCCGACGTACTCGTAGAAGGAGCGGATCACGCTGTTATCGAGGGTCTGGTCAGCCTTGAGGTTGACCTTGCCACCGGCCTGGATGGTGGCGGCGAAGGATTGGTCGCCGTCCACCACCTTGCTGCTGGAAGACAGCATCACTCCGGTCCAGGCGATGAAGGCGCTGAGGTCCGAGGCGAAGCTGCTCGAAGGCGTCGGGTTGTTGCGAGCGTTGAACGCGGCGGCCCGGGCGGCGGCGTTGCCGGTTTCGTTGACGAAGCTCCAGTAGCGCCGCAGGGTGGTGATCTCTTGGGGCTGCAGGCCCTGGTTGTTGAGGGTCTGGGCCTTGATGTCGATATCACCGGCCGCAGCGATCAGGCTACTGGTGTTGGTCAGGGTCTGGGCATCGATCTGCAAGTCGGCGCCGCTGTTGAGGCTGGCGGCGGCGCTGCTGTCGGTCACACGCAGGCGATCGGTCTCGGCCACTTCCCACAGGCCGTTGATGCGGCCACCACCGCGGTCGTCGCAGCCAGCGCCGGGGATCAGGGCGCAAGACAAACGAGTGATGCTGGCTGCGCTCTTCTCGTGCTCGATGTACTGCAGCACGTCCCTGACGTTGTTGAGGGTGCTGGCGGCAATGGTCAGTCTGCCCAGGCTTTCGATATCCCCGGAGCGGTTGTCCAGCAGGTCGGCCCTGGCTTGCCGGTCGTCCTTGGCGATCAGCACGTTGCCCAGGCTGTACACCTGGGCATAGCGGTTGGTGAAGCTCGTGGTCAGCAGCTGCATATTGCCGCCGCTGGAGATCAGGCCATGGTCGTTGACCAGGGCGGTAGCGTTGAGGCTCAGGTCTTCACCACTGCCCAGGGTGCCGAGGTTGTTGATGCTGGCGGCGTTGAGCAGCAGCTTCTGGCTGGCGGTGATGCGCCCGGCGCTGTTCAGCGCGCCGTCGATCTTCAGGGTGCTGTTGGCGCCGCCGGCGATGCTGGCGCTGTCCGCCAGGTCCAGTTGGGCGGCATGCAGGTCCAGTTGCCCAAGACTGCTCAGGCGGCCCTTGCCGCTGTAGTTGCCGTTCAGGTCGAGGTTGAGCGCGGCGTCACTGCCGATCAGACCGTCGTTGCTCCAGTGGCTGCCGCTGCCGGTCAGGCCGTTGCCCGCCAGGAGCTGGCCGTCGGCGGTCTGGGTCAGGTGATCGACCCTGACCAGCAACTGGTCGGCCTGGATCGAGCTGCTGTTGGTCCAGCGCTCGGCTTCCAGGCTCAGGTGGCCGGCGGTCTTCAAGCGGCCGCCGACGTCCTCGAGGTTGGCCATGGAGATGCCGAACACCCCACGGCCACTGTGCAGCAGGCTGCCGCCACGGTTGTCGAAGCCGCCGGCAGCGAAGGCCAGGTCGTTGTTGGCGGTTTCCAGGGCGCCGTCGCGGTTGTCGAAGGTGCCACCGATGCTGAACCGGGTCGTGCTGGCCAGGCCCAGGGCCCGCAGTTGCCCGTGCTGGTTGTCCAGGCTGGCGGCAGCGGTCGCCAGGGTGCTGCGGCTTTCGATCAGGCCCTGGCGGTTGTCCAGGGCGCCAGCCAGTTCCAGCTCGATCTGCCGGGCGCTGATCTGGCCGGCGCTGTTGTCCAGGTCCTTGGCGCGGATATGCAAAGCCTGCTGGGCGAAGAGCGCGCCGTCGCGGTTGTCGAGGCGGCCATCGGCAGCAGTTTCAAAGGTGGCGCCGCCGTTGAGGGCCGAAACCTTGCCCGCGTTGTTGTCGAAACTCGCCGCCTTGAGCGTCAGGTCGCCCTGCTGGGCAATGACCTGCCCGCCCTGGTTGCCGGCATCGGTCGCCACTTCCAGGCCCAGGGTGCTCTTGGCCTGCAGCAGGCCCTTGGTGTTGTCCAGGCGCCCGGCATCGATCTGCAGGCCGGCCTGGCGACTGAGAATCTCCCCGCCGTCGCCGTTCTGCACTTGGCCCGTGGTGCTGACCAGCACCGAGTCATTGGCCGCTACCCGACCTTTCTGGCGGTTGTCCAATCGTCCGGCGAACAGCCGCAACCACTGTTGGCTGGAAAGCTCACCGCCCTGGTTTTCAACCGCAGCGCTGCGCTTGAGCAGCAAAGGGCCCGCGGCGGACAGGGTGCCCTGGTTGTTGATCAAGCGCCCCAGCAGATCGAGCGTGACGGCACCCTTGCCGGTGAAGGAGCCGTGGCCGTTGTCCAGGTCGCTGCCGGTGAACACCAGGTCGCCGGCTGCGTTGAGCGTGCCGCCCTGGTTGCCCAGGACCATGGCCTGCAGGGTCAGGGTCGCGGCACTGTCGATGGAACCGCCCTGGCTGTTATCCAGCAGGTCGCGCAGCTTGAGGCTTTGCTCGCCAGCGCTGGAGATCACGCCCTGCTGGCTGTTGTCGAGACTGGCGGCCTTGACGTCCAGGGTTTGATGGCTGACCAGGGCGCCACCCTGGCTGTTGTTCAAGGCGTCGCTGAGGGTGACGTCGACACTGCCCTTGAGGCTGGAGACGGTGCCCTTGTTGCTGTTGTTCAACCCCGTGCCGTTGAGGCTCAGGCCCTGCCAGCCCGAGAGCAGGCCGCCCTGGTTGTCCAGCTCGGCGCTGCCGGTGATGGCCAGGGTCTGTTGCGCCAGCACCACGCCGGTGAGGTTGTCCATACCCGCCAGCACCAGGGTGCCATCGCCCTGGCTGGACAACTCGCCGCCGCTGTTGCCCAAGTGACCAAGGTTGGCCTTGAGCAAGCGCTGGCTCTTGATCAAGCCGCCCTGGCCGTTGTGCACCTGGTCGGCATCGAGTTGCAGGCCATCGGCGCTGAGCACTCGACCCTGCTTCTGGTTATCCAGGGCACCGGCACTGACCTTCACCTGGCGCTGACCGCTCAGAGTACCGCCCTGGTTGTTCAGGGTCTGGGTTGCCGTGACCGTCAGATCGCGGCTGGCCACCACGCTCTTGCCACTGTTGTTCAGGGTCTGCGCAGTCAGCGTGACATCGCCGCCTGGGTTGCGGCTGTTGTCGAGGTTGACCCCGGCCTCGATGATCCCCCGGTTGTTCAACTGCCCGGCACTGCCGAGGTCGACGCGGTGGGCCGCCGCCAGGGTGCTGTGGTTGTTCAGGTCACCCTGGGTCTGCACCTTGAGATCGGTCCCGGCATACACCGCGCCCTGGGTCTCCAGGCCCTGGGCCTTGATCACCACCGCGCCTTTCTCGGCAGTGGCCTCCACCATGCGCAACTGGCCGTTGGCGTCGAGCTGGATATCGCCACCGCTGGCGATCAGCTTGCCGTCGAGCTTGACCCCCACGCCGGCTTCGGTGCCCACCAGCTTGATCGCCCCGGCGTACATGCCGCCCAGGGCCGAGGAGTCGATGGCCAGTTGCGGTGCATCCGCCGGGTTGGCGGCCCGGGCGGTGGCCTTGAGGGTCTGGGCGTCGACGTCGTTGGCGCCCGTGACCAGCGCCAGGTGCCGGGCCTGGATCTGGGCGTTGACCTTGGCGCTGCGGGTGATGATCTCGAACTGGTCGATATTGCTGGCGTTGAGCCCCGCACCTTCGATGGCCACGCTGCCCTGGTCCACCTGGTAGCGCTGCAACTGGCCATTCTCGATCACCGGCTTGCCGGTGGTCAGGGTGGTTTTCGGGGTGTTGATGAAGCCGCAGCCATTGCAGGTGACGCCGTAGGGGTTGGCGACGATCACATGGGCCGATCGCCCCGCCACTTCGGTGTAGCCCTTGAGCTGGCTGGGGCTGCCGCCGTTGACCTCGTTGAGGATCACATTGGCCGCGCGGCCACCCAGGTTGGGGTTGCCGAGAATGATCCCGCCCAGTTGCGTGGACTGGGTACGGTCGGTGGCGTTGTTGAGGATCACGCCCTGCTGGCCGACGTTGTAGTCGCTGAACGTGTTGTGGGACAGGCCGCCGCCATTGGGCGCGGCAATGTTGACCACAGGCACGCCATTGCCCGCCTGGCCGAGCGTGGTGCCGCTGCCGTTGACCACGATGCCGTCGGCCATCACCAGCAACGGCTGCCAGAACATCGCGTTGGCCAGGATGAACGCCAGGCCACGCTTAGGCAGGCCCCAGAACGAATCACGCGATTGCAGGGCGGCGGAGGGCTGGCGGGCCAGGAAGGCAAACTGACGAACGTCCATGTCGGCTGTCTCGGGTAAAGAGCGAAATTAGAGAAAAAGATCCAGGCGGAAATAGATCGGGGCTTCGCGGTCACTCAGGGCATCTGGCCGCTCGAGGGAGTGGGCGAAGGTCACGCTGGCGGCCAGGTGCTGGCCACGGGCGAACAACTCGACGGAGTCGCTGGACACCCGCCCGTGCTGCTCGGCGTTGTAGCGGTCATGGCGAATGGCACCCACGTCATACCCCAGCCCCGTGCCGTACTCGGCGAACACCGGGCGCAGCCAGTCCCAGGTCACCGGGCGGCTCCAGCGCAGGTCGTTGCGCCAGTAGTAGCCGCTGTCGCCGTTGAGGCTCTGGTCCTTGTAGCCGCGGATCGAGGACTGGCTGCCCAGGCTCATGCGCTGGGAGCTGAACAGGATGTCTTCGCTGCGCTGGCTGGTGACCAGGCTGCTGAACACCAGGGACTCGTCCCACAGCTTGAACGGCTGCAGGTAGCTGGCGGTGGCGGTGTACTTGCGGTAGCGGGCGTTGGCCTGGCGGTTGCCGTACCGGTCGCGCTCGGACTGGCGCTGGGCATCGAACAGGCCGATTCCCTCTTGCAGGCCCAGGTCGAGGTTGACGAAGGCCCCGCCAATGCGCCGGCCATGGTTGATGCCCCACTGCACTTCGCTCAAGCGGTTGCTGCTGGTGCTCAGCTTGCTGTCTTCGATGTAGTTGTTGGTGCGCAGGTGGGTCAGGCCGGCGTTGAGCGAAGTCTTGCTCACCGAGTCGCGATGGATCACCCGCTCCACGCGCAATTGGTGGTTCTGGCTGTCGCCGGTCTGCTTGAAGTTGAAACCCTGGCCCTGGGCCTGGGAGCGGTACTCGCTCTGGCTGTAGCTGTAGTTCAGGTTCCACCAGCCCAGCGGCAGGTTGTAGTAGAGCATCGCGTTGCGCGAGGTCTTCTGGTGGTCGCTGATGGCGTCGTGGCCACCGCGCAGCACCAGTTGGTCGGCCAGGCCCAGGGGGCTGTCCCATTCCAAGGAGCTGCCCCATTGCTGCTCGCCGGTGCTCTTCTGCCCGTCGTTGCTGCGGGACAGACCGACCCGCCAGGGCTTTTGCGGGGTGTTCTTGACCAGCACCTCGCTGCCGCCCACCGCCTGGCCGGGGGCCAGTTCCATCTGTGCCTGGTTCGACGGCAGGCGGTTGAGCTGGTCGACCATCTGCTCGATCTGCCGCAGGTCGAGCAGTTGCCCGACGCTCCCGGGAAACGCCATGTCCAGCTCGCGCGCCGTGAGCTTGCTGCCTTCGGCCGCCTTCAGGCCTTCAAGGCGGCCCTCCACCACCAGCACCTGCAAGTGCCCGCGGGACAGGTCCTGCTGCGGGAGGTAGGCACGACTGGTGACCAGGCCTTTGGCGATGTAGTGGTCGGTAATGACCTTGAGCAACTCGTTGAGCTGGGCCACGCCCAGGCACTGGCCGATGTAGGGCTTGAGCAGGCGCTCGCGCTCGGTGGTGGACAGGGCGTCGGCGCCCTTGAGCTCGATGTGTTCGATGGGGAAGCAGCGATTGTCGGTCGGGGCCATCGGCGCCACCGGCAGCGCGCTCTTGCCAGGCAGGTCCTTGAGGTCTTCGAGGCGCCGTTGCTGCTCTTCCAGCAGGCGGTTCTGGCGCTCGCGGATCAGATCCTGGTCGCCGGGATTGTTCAGCGGGGCAGCAGAAGCACTGTTCAGTGAGCCAGCCAAAAACACCAGGCAGGACAGCACACAACACAACCTCATCCCGAGGGTAGGAAAAAACATGTTCGGTCCTTCGAAAACATACGGCAGGGTCAACAGAGCCGGCGATATTAATGTGCCACTACACTGGCGTCAATTAATCAACAACTACTTAAAATCAACATTTGCTGTTTATTCAAAGAACTTCCCGGCTAAAGGAAAACAGCGCTCCAAACGCCAATAAACCCAGGGGGAGTTCTTTTTGTATCAAGGGGTCATTTACCCCTCTGAACACAAGCTCGCACCGGCCAAACCCTTGATTCCATGGCCTTTCAACTATTTTCCGGATGGCCTGGCCTGAACCTCGAATGGAGCGTGAGGAGCATATTCGCGCAACTAACGCGCAGTCACGGGAAACATCAATAATTGATCAATATTCAGAAAGTTCCTAAATGCACTAGATAAACATCTGATCTTGAACATACAAAATTCAGCACAATAAAAACCCGGATCGTCAGATCCGGGCTCGGTGCACTCAAACCAGTCAGGTCGGTTTCCCGCTGATCCCTAGGCCTTGTCCTCATCCCCCTCCGAGCGCAAGTGGATCACCCGGGGTGGCGGTTCGGCCACCAGCGGTGGATGGGGCTGGTCTTCGGGCAGGACGCGGTAAAACTGGGTAGTGACATGGCTGATCCAGCCCTCTGCATCGTTGTGCACGATCAGGCTGCCGGGCTGGCGCATCTGGGCCAAGGTCTCGTCGCTGAGCTTGAAGGTCTCGCTCAGGCGCTTGTCGTCCACCACCGGGGCCGGCAGGCGTGGCGGATACTTGCGATTGCGGCGCTGGCGATAGCGAGCCCAGGAAATCAGCAACACCGCATTGATGACCGCCACCAGCCCATAGAACTGCAGGGTGGTCAGGGCATCGAGCACACCGGCCTCGAACCTGGGCCCTTCGTGGGTATAGAGCAGCGGCCAGAGACCCCGGACCAGCAAATAGAGAAGCCCAGCCCAGCCCAACAGGGTGAAGAAGACGTCGACTATCACCAGGAACGGGCGCTGGCGGGTGCGGATGATTTTCATCAGCGCACCTCCTCTTTGTCATTGATGGGCTTGATGCCGCGGTCGGGGCTGACCCAGCGCGCGCGCTTCTGGTGCTCGCTGAACAACACCTTGGGAAAGCTCACCAGGGTGGTGAACAGGCTGATGAACCAGAACGCCAGGGGGTACCAGACCGCCCAGAACATGGTTTTCCACAGGTCCTTCTCGTAGCGGCGGTCGATCAGGATGCTCACCGCGAACTGGGTCAGGCAGACCATGGACAGCACCAGGCCGGTGAAGGCCGGCGGCACGATGGTGTGCACCGCGATGGCCTCGGGCATGACGATGAACTTGCCCAGGGCCCAGAAGATCACCGATAGCAGGAAGGTGAAGGCCCAACCGGTGGACAGGCAATAGTCGAACAACAGGGTCCACAGGTAGCGATGCCGCCACTCCCAGATGCCACGGATGTTCTTGAACAGCACCTCGGCGCCCCCCTGGGCCCAGCGCAGCCGCTGTTTCCACAGGCCGCGCAGGGTTTCTGGCATCAGGATCCAGCACAGCGCCCGGGGTTCGAAGAACACATACCAATGGTCCAGCTGCAGCTTCCAGCTGACGTCGATGTCCTCGGTGATCATGTCCGGGCTCCAGTAGCCCACCCGATGCAGCGCCGTGCGGCGAAAGGCGACGATCACTCCGGAGACGGTGAAGACCTTGCCGAACACCCGCTGGGTGCGCTTGATCAGGCCGATGATCGAGGAGAACTCGCCCACTTGCACCCGGCCCACCAGGGTCGAGCGGGTACGAATGCGCGGGTTGCCGGTCACCGCCCCGAGGCGCGGATTATCCAGCATCGGCGCCACCAGGTAGGCCGCCGTGTTGGGCGCCAGCAACGCATCGCCGTCGATGCACACCAGGTATTCGCTATGGGCCGCCACCGCGCCCATGCGCAGGGCCACGGCCTTGCCCTGGTTCTGCGCCAGGTGCAGCACCCGCAGGCGCGGGTCGAGGGCGGCCAACTGGTCGATGATCGGCCCGGTGTTGTCCTTGGAGCCATCGTCGATGGCGATCACTTCGATGTTCGGATAGTGCTGGGCCAGGGCCGCGTGGATGGTGTCGGCGACGTTATCCCCCTCGTTGTAGCAAGGGATGAGGATG
The DNA here is from genome assembly GCF_046230915.1 of Pseudomonas sp. KCJK8993. Classification (NCBI taxonomy): domain Bacteria; kingdom Pseudomonadati; phylum Pseudomonadota; class Gammaproteobacteria; order Pseudomonadales; family Pseudomonadaceae; genus Pseudomonas; species Pseudomonas sp. KCJK8993. The sequence continues at coordinate 48,552 of NZ_JBJJLO010000003.1, read as the reverse complement.
CTGATCAGCGGCTCGCCGGCCAGCGGTGGCGGCAAGGTGTCGTCGTCCCATGGCCAGTGGCGCTCCCAGTGCAACCAGAAATACAGGCCGCCGGCGATCCACAGCGCCGACATGAACAATGGGTAGTAGAAGACGAAATCCATGAGGAACTCGCCTGTCACCACGAAGATCAGGCCCAGGGGCACCCCCATGACCAAGGCCAAGACCACTACAGCGAAGATACGATCCAGCATGATTCATGGACTCCATTTGTTGGAGAGCGCGGGCCGCAAGGTCTTCAGGTCCGGTGAGTTCTCGAGGAAGTTGTCCGGGTAGTAACCGAAGTTGATGGCGCCCTGGCGCTTGAGCCGGCCCATCCAGTCGGCCATCTGCATGGCGGGCAAATCACTGGCGGGCTTCTGGGTCCAGTCCCGGGCCTGGAGTTCGAAGACCGTGCGCTGCAACGCGCCGGGGCGCGTGCGCACCTGATCCACCAGGGCCTCCAGCCAGGGCCCGGAGTGCCGTGCGCTTTGCCCTTCCATCAACGGCATGGCCATGGGCGCGGTCCAGTCATAGCTGGCGAGGAAATCGTCGAGGTTCTGGGCGAACCAGGTTTCACTTTCAGGATTGATGATCGGCTCGGCGAACAGGTTGCGCGCGGTCTGCACCTGGGGCCCACGGACCGCCCGGACCTTGGCCGCCAGTTCATGGGTGAAGTCGATCAGGTAACGGCTCTTGAAGCGGGTCCAGCGTTGCAACGCGGCGGGGTCGTCGCGCAGCCCAGCGATGGAGCCTGGCAGCCCCTGGGCGGCATAGGCACGCAGGGCCCCGGGGCTGGCGTCCTCGAAATCCGAGAGCACGGCGTCGTCATGGAACAGGATGCCGTCCACCGAAGTCATGCGCGCCACATCCTCGTACAGGTCGCCGATCAGGCGGCGTACCTGCGGGTCGAAAGGCGACAGGCGCCGGTATTGCTTCGGATCGACCGCCACCTGGCCGGTCTGCGGGTCCCAACGCGTGACCCGGGGCAGCCTGGCATCCAGGTCGAAACTGAGCACCGGCATCCAGGCATAGACCTTGACGTGGGAGCGGGTGCGCAATTGCCAGGCGACCCGGTCGAACAGGTCGGCACGCATCGGCAGGTGGCGATTGGGGAAGTACAGCGATTGCACCAGGCCGTCGCCCTTGGGATCGGCGAAGGCCTGGAGGAACACGGTATTGGCCCCCAGGTCGGCGATACGCTGCACCAGCTTGCCGAGGTTGATCTCCTGCTGCTTGGGGTCCGGGTCGTAGACGTTGTCCAGGTCCACGTGCACCACGCGCATGGGCGCCATGGTCTCGGTGCCGACGATGCTGTTGGAGAAGTGGATGCCGTCAGGGTCCGAGACCACCAGGAAACGCGGGCTGCTCATCAGGTTGTCGAGACGGTCCAGGCCGTCGTCCAGGGTCAGGGCCAGCTTGAAGCCCTGGCTGTCGACCACCTGCAAGGTCGAGCCATCGGCCGTGCCATAGGGCCAGACCCAGACCCGCGGACGATAGCCGGTGGCGGCCAGGATCTTGTCCGAGATGGTGCTCACATCCTTGCGCATGCGCGCCTGGAACTGCGCCTCGCTTTCATAGCGCCCGGTGCGCGGGTCGTAGCGTCGGGTCGCGGCAGCAGGCTGCATGTTGCCCTGGGGATTGCCGAGGATACCCAGGTGGCTGTTGTCGGTGTGGGCGGCGATCTCCACCAGGCCGGAACGGGAGATCTCGCGGATCTGCGCCCAGGTCAGGAACTGCGAGCGCGGCCGCAGGTCGCCGGCGAAGTTCACCGGCTGGTCGGCCGGGGTGTCGATCCAGGTGCCCACCGGGGCCAGGAGGGCCGGCCAGCGATAACTGCGCAGCACCGGCATGACCCGGGTATGGAAGCTCGAGTAACCGTCGTCGAAACTCAGCAGGATGGCCTTGGCCGGCAACTCCGGACCGCCCCGGCGGGCCGCCAGGATCTGGTCCACGGTGACCGGCTTGTAGCCGTTCTCGCGCAGCCAGGCCAGTTGCTGGAGCATGCGATCGGTGCGCACCGCCACCACGCGCTGGTCCGGGTTGCGATCCTCGATATCGTGGTAGGCGATGCCCAGCACATGGTTTTTCGGCCAGGGCGCTTCGTTGTTCGGCAGTGGCCGTTGCGCCGGGGCGACGAAGTCTGCGGCGGGCTGGGAACAAGCACTGAGCAGTAGCGCGCCCAGCAAGAGGATGCAACGCTCGATCAGGCTCATCGTCACCGTCCTCTAGAAGCGATAGGTAAGGTCCACGGCCAGGCGCAAGTCGGTTTCCCGCTCACCGTCGTAGGGTCGGTTGATCACGCTCAGCACCGCGCCGATATCGAACACGTCGTTCCAGCTATAGCGCTGGCCGTAGCTGACCAGGCCGACACCGCCGGTGGAATAGTCGCGCTGGCTGTAGGTGCCGACGCCGAACTGGAACTGCTGGCTCCAGGAGGTTTCATAGCGGTGGTAGAGCACATGGTTGACGTTCACCGTCGGCAAGACGCTGAAGTCGGACTTGGGATTGAAGTACGGCGCGTCGTCCCGGGTGTTGTGGCTGCTACCGACCTCCAGGCCCAGGTCGACCTGGACCCCGGGTGAGCGATAAACCCCTTCGCGGCCGGTGAGCAGGGCTTCGAAACGGTTGTTGCCATCACTGAAGTGCGAGGGGCTCAGGGACAGTTTCCATTCCCGGCTTTCATTGGCCCGCCAGCGCAGGAAGGCGCTGCCGCCATTGGCGCGAATGTCGTTCTTGAGGGCCCGCAGCGGGGTCGCGGCGGTGAGGTAGTCGAGGCTGCCGCCGTACTGCCAGTGGTCGTCGATGTCCCGGGCCAGGGCCACCCGGGCACCGGTCTTGCTGCCGTAGCCGTAGGAGTGGTTGGACACCTCGGCCTCCAGGGTCATGTCACGGGTGCGCCGCTCCACGCCCAGCAATTGCCAGCGGTGATGGCCCTTGCCCTCCTGGAAGTCGCCCATGGCGTAGCCGACACCCGCGAATACGCGCCAGTCTTCATCGATGGGCGGGCTGTAGAGCCGGCTTTCGATGCCGAAATCACGGCTGCCGGACACCGCCCCCGGGCCATTACTGCCGCCGCCATTGCTCTTGCCGCCATAGGTCGAGACCCGCAGCTCGGCCATGTCGTGGACCTCACGCTCCCGGGCCAGGCGTTGCACCGCGCGGTTCTCTGGATAGCGCGCGACCACGTCGTCGGTCAGCGCATCCAGCTGCCGCCATTCCTGCAGGTCCTGGGCGGTATGCCCCTGGGCCACTTCCAGGGCGACATCGCGCGGCGCCACGCTCTCGATTTCCTTGAGCAGGTATTCCGCCCGGCGCGGCCAGTCGCGGGCCAGGTACAGGTTGGCCTGGGCCAGGCGCACATTGACGTTGCCCGGGGCCTTGGTGGCCAGGTCGTCCAGGCGCTGTTCGCTATCGGGCAGGGCATTGCCGTAGGTGCCGGCCTGGGCCGCCAGCAGTTGCGCGTCCAGCCAGTCGTCGTTGGGATCGCCGACCGTCTGCCCCACCAGCTGGATGCGCTGGGGTTCGCTATTGGCCAGGTCGTTGGCCACCTTCAGCGCCGCCTCTGGCTGTTCGCTTTCCAGCAATGAGTAGTACAGGCCGGTGGTGTCTTCGACGCGATTGCCAGGGTCGGCGTCCGGAGCACTGAGCACCTTGCGGTACAGGTCGGCGGAGACCTCCGGCTGGCGCTGGTCGAGGTAGGCCGAGGCGACCCAGCGCAGGGCGTAGGTGGGGATGGCCACGCCCGCGGCGGTCAGTTGCTCGTACTCGCTGATCACCTCGGCGGTACGCGCCCGGGACTTGAGCGCGCCCAGGCGGTCGATGCGCCAGCGGGTCACATCGTCCTGGGCCTTGGGATCGTTGCCCCAGGCGGCGAACAGCGCGTCATAGTCGGCCAGGGCGCGATCGGCCACCACGAAGCGCTCCTTCTCGCTGCGGCTGGCCAGCTCCGACAGGCGCACCCGCTCGGCGGCCAGGTCGCCCTCCATGCGCCGCTGGATGACCGGGTCGATCAACCCCGGATGCTGGTGCGCCAGGCGCACGGCCGGCTCCGGCAGGCGGGCGCGTTGCAGGGCATGGATGTACTCGCGCAGCACGTCGGGCCGCTCGCCGGCACGCACGAAGGCCTGGTCGTATTCCACCAGGGCATCCTGGGGCTGATTGGCCCGGGTCAGGGCGTAGCCCAGGGCCAGGCGCCGGTTCGGATCCTCCGGCTTGGCGGCCACCAACGCCCGGGCCCGGGCCACGGCTTCGGCGGGCTGGCCGGCATCGGCCTGGGTCAGGGCCAGGCCCAGTTGCAGGTCGGCGTTATTGGGGTCGCGCTCCAGGGCCTGGCGATAGAGCCGGGTGGCATTGTCCCACTGCTTGAGGTTGCGATAGGCCCGGGCGGTGGCGGTCAGGGCCTGTACCGGCAGCACGCGATTGCGCCCCTGGCTCTCGTAGACATTCACCACTTCTGCATCCAGCCCGGCCCAGCTGGCGATCTGCAAATGGTCGCTGACCAGCCCGTTGGTCAACTGGTTGGCCGGTACCTGGCGCAAGTGATCCAGGGCCGGGGCATAACTGCCCGCCCGGGCCTGGATGATCAGTTGGTCATAGGCGGCGTCGGCGAATACCAGGCCCGGCAACAGCAGTTGGCTGCACAGTGCCAGACGAAACAGCGGGCGCAGGCCAAAGCGGCGAGCAGGATGAACAGTGCGTTGCATTTCGTCAGCACCTTTACATGGCTGGCCGGAGTACTGCGTCCATGCCTGTACGACCCGGCGACCGGGACCAAGCGACCGGGCGAAGCTTTCCGGGAGAAGTCTTTCACGTAGGTTAGTTCAGAAATTGCAACGCCATAATTATTCAGGGTCAGATCGGCAAAACCTCCCCAAAGGCCCGTGCACCGGGGCCTTGGACAGCACGACGCCCGGGCTGTGGCATCCACGGCACCGGGCGTCTAGGGTGATGCAGCCGATCGCCAGGGGCGATCGGATGGCGGTCGCTTACTGCTGCGCGCCTGCGCCAGCCACCTTGCTCATGACGAAGCCAATGAACTGCTCGACCGTCATTTTCTGGCCATTGAAGTTCACTTCGTTATTGGCGTAATGCAGGGCCGAGACCACGTTGTTGCCGTCCAGCTTGGCCAACTGGGTGGCAACGGCCATGGCGCTGAGCATTTCCGCGGTGGCGGCGCTCTGCTCGGCGATCTGCTTGGCGTCGGTCATGCCTTCGGCCTGGGCCTGCAGGGCCGCCACGTCGGCGACCATCGGCTTGGACAGCGACAGCTTGGCATCCAGTTGGCTGATCAGCTGCTTGCCCAGCTCTGCGGTAGGCAGCTCCAGGTTCTGCGGCTTGGCCAGGTCCAGGCCCAGGCTGAAGCGGCTTTCGCCGTTGCCGGTCTTGAGCGCCAGGCTTTCCAGGGCGATCTGCGGCTTGGCGGCCAGGACCTTGTTCACCGCGTCACGTACCTTGGTTTCCTCGGCTGGGGTCAGTTGCAGCTCCGGAGCCGGCTCGCCACGGGCGGCCGCCTCGGTCGCGGCCTTCTGGTATGGCTGCAAGACGTTCTGATAGATCTGCACCAGGTCGACCATGCCCTGGCTGTCCAGGTTCTTCATGCTCCAGAGCATCTCGGCGGAACCCACGGTCTTGCCGTCGAAGGCGATCTCGCCCACGCGGTAATCCGCGCGGCCGGAGACGTTGCTGCCGGTTTCCTCGCTGGACGTCTTCTGTTCGAAGTTCTTCAGGGTCAGCACCGACTGCTTGTCGCCGAAGGTGGCCTTGGTGTTGCTCAGTTCCAGGGTGTTCTGGCCCAGGTAGTAACCAAAGCTGCTCTTGGTCAGGTTGCTGGCCAGGGTCAGGCCGTTGACCTCCAGCTTGCCCGGAGCTTGGTCGGGGGCGCTGATGGCCAGGCTCAGGCTATCCACATAACCATCGACCTTGGCCTTCTGGCGGCTGTCGCTGACGCTGATGGTGGCGTTCAGACCGGAGAACTTGAGGCTGCTCTGTTCATCCAGGGCCAGGTCCACCGGGGCCAGTTCCAGGGTGCCATCGGCAGACAGATCGTAGGCGACGTTGACCACGCCCTTGAAGGGCACAGCGCCCTTGGTGGCGGCGAACCACTTCTCGGTCTGCGGGCTCTTTTCCAGTTCGTAGCGACTGGAGGCCATCACTGGCAGCCACTTGAGGCGGACCAGGCGTGAGAACGGCAGCGGGCCGTGTTCGATGTGGTCGCTGATCAGCAGCTCCAGGTCACCCCGGAACAGGTCGCCCTGGCCCTTGAGGCGATAACGAGCGTTGCTGCTGAACACACCGCGGTCCAGGGACACCAGCTCCAGGCTCGCCGTGGCGTCGTAGCCGATCAGCACTGCCTGCAGCTCCTTGTTGCTCTCGACGATCTGCTGCTGCAGAACCCCCTCCAGCTTGGTGCCGGTGTACCAGGCGCCGCCGGCACTGATTGCACCCACTGCGACGACGATTCCTAGAAGTACGCCTGCTGATTTATTCATGCTTGACCCGATCGATATCCATAGTTTGAAAGTGCGCTGGTCTTCCCTGAACCCATGACGGGTCGCGGCTCGACTCCGCGTGAAACCGGCGCAGATTAGCATTGGCGATGGGTTGGAGCGCAACAGTGGTGCAGCTGCAAGCTGCAAGCTGCAAGCGCCAAGCGAAAGCAAAAGGCAGGGGGGCGCTGGCTCCAGGCTTGCGGCTAGGAGTATTCGAGCTCGAGGGCATCGAGCTGATGGTCGAAGCTCTTGAGCCGGGCGCTCCAGGTGTAGACCAGCACTTCGAAGTCGCGATCGATCACCGCGCTGTTGCCTCGGGACTCGCCACGGGGGTCGCAGAAATCCAGTTGGTAGCGCTCGCGGGCCATGGCCGTGGCGACATCCGACAGCTCCCGGGCATTGCTCAGCCAGTGGTGGCCGTCGTCGGCTTGCTTGTCGAGCCGCATGCACTGCGCCTTCAGGGCTTCGAGGCTTTTTTCCAGCGGGGTGCCGGTGAGTTCGCCCATGACTTCGGCGAAGGTCCGCCCAGGCTGCCAATAGCTGCCCCAGAAGTAACGGTCGAAGACGGTCTCGACCCGACGCAGGGCCACCTTGGTGTCCCAGATGGCCACCAGGGTCTTGCTCTGCTCGAGCTGTCTTTTCTTGATCTTCTGGCCCTGGAACGAGGCCCAGGCCACCACAGCGATGGCCAGCACCGCGATCAAGGCGCTGGCACTGTCGAGAAACACCATGGCCTTGTCGATCTGATGGGCCAGCATGACCCCGTAGAAGTAGGTGGCAGACAGCAGTATCAGGGCGCAGAGCGCGCACCAGAAGCCCGGAGCATAAGGGTTTTTCATTATTGGAATCCCCATGGCCATCACGCTTTGATCATGGCAAGGCGCCCGGCACTCGGCGTCTTGCCAACTGATCAAAGCATAGCAACGGCCTCAGGGTTTAGTGACTGGCGGAGCTTGCGTTCGTCCGCTTTCCCAACCGCCGCCCAGGGCCAGGAACAAGTCGATCTGGCTCATCGCCACCTGGGTGTTGGCCGCCGCCAGCTGGGCACGCATGTCGGTGTAGGTACGAGTGGCCTGCAAGTCGGCGAGGAAGGACGCGCGCCCGGCCTGGAAGAACCGGTGGGTCTGGTCCGCCGCCACCTGCGCCGACTGCTCGGCGTCGGCCAGGGCATCGCGCCGTTGCAGCTGGGCGCTGTACTGGGCCAGGCCGGTCTGGGTTTCGCGAATGGCGTTGAGCACCACCCCGTCGAAATGCGCCAGGGCCGCCTGGCTCGTCGCCTCGGCTTCGCGGATGCGCTCGCGGGCACCGTTGGCCGGCACCGTCCAGCTGATCACCGGGCCGAAGCCCCAGCGATTGGTGGAAGCCTTGCCCAGGTTATCGAGGATACCCACGGTGCCCACGGTGGCACCGATGCTGATGTCCGGGTACAGGGCCCCGGTGGCGACGCCGATCTGCGCGGTGGCCGCCGCCAGGTGACGTTCGGCCTGGCGTACATCGGGACGGCGCTTGAGCAGCGCGGCGCCATCGCCCACCGGCAACAGTTGGGCGATATGCGGCAGCTCGGCGCAGCTGGCGGTGCCGGCTGGCAACTGGTCCACCGGCCTGGCCAGCAGCATCGACAGGCGGAACAGCCCCGACTGGCGCGCCGCTTCGTAGCGCGGCAACTCGGCCCGCAGGGACTTGAACTGGGTCTGGGAGCGGGTGACCTGGGTTTCGTCGCCACGCCCGGCGTCGCGCAGGCGCTGGGTCAGCTCGGTGCTCTGGGCTTGCAGGGCCAGGGAATGCTCGGCGATTTCCCGCTCCTCGTTGGCCGCGCAGACCTGGGTGTAGGCCCGTACCACATCCGCCACCAGGGTGATGCGGGCGATGTCCGCCGCGGCCTGGGTCGCATCGGCATTGGCCTTGGCCGCCTCGATGCCGCGCTGCAGGGTGCCGAACAGGTCGAACTGGTAGGAGGTGCTGATGGACAGGTTGCCGACGTTGGCCACCGGCACTTTCTCCGGTAGCAGGAAGGCCTCGCCGGACTCCTGCAGGCGCTCGACCCCGGCCTTGACCCCACCGCTCCAGCCGCCGGCGGCCTGGGCTTCGTCCACCTGGGCCCGGGCGCGGGCCAGGTTGGCCGCCGCCACACGCAAATCGGTGCTGGAAGCCAGGGCTTGCTGCACCAGCTGGTCCAGGCGCGGATCACGGTACAGGCGCCACCAATCGCCGGGCACCGGGGCCGAAACCACATTGGCGCCCTGGCCCGCCAGCTCGCCTTGCAGGTCCGGGCGTTGCAGCGCCGCCTCCTTGGGCAACTGGTAATCCGGCCCGACCTGGCACGCCGAGAGCAGCAAGCCGAGCCCGAGCAGGGCCACGCGCGCGCCGTGGTTCATTGCCCGCGCTCCTGGCGGGGCTGGTCGTCGATGATCGCCACCGTAGCGGTGCGCCCGGCAATCATGCGAAAGTCCGCCGGCACGTCGTCGAAGGCGATGCGCACCGGGATCCGCTGGGCCAGGCGCACCCAGCTGAAGGCCGGGTTGACGTTGGGCAGCAGGTTGCTGCCGCTGCTGCGGTCACGGTCCTCGATCCCGGCGACGATGCTCTCCACATGCCCGCGCAGGCGCGCGCGATCGCCCACCACGCGGATATCCACGGCCTGGCCGATATGGATGCCGTCGAGCTTGGTTTCCTCGAAGTAGCCGTCGATATGGAAGGAGTTGCTGTCCACCACCGACAGCACCGGGCGCCCGGCGGTGACGAATTCCTGGGGCCGTGGCGCACGGTCGTTGACGTAGCCGTCCACCGGGCTGCGCACCACCGAGCGATCGAGGTTGAGCTGGGCACTGTCCACCGCCACCTGGGCCTCGGCCAGGGCCGATTGGGCCCGGGCCTCGCGGGATTGGCTCTCTTCCAGCTGCTCGCGCGGCACCAGGTTGCCCAGGCCGCGGTTGCGCTTGGCCTCGCGCTGGGCCTGGGCCAGGGTTTCCTGGCGGTCGGCCAGGTTCGCCCGGGCCTGGCGCAAGGCCAGGTGAAAGCGGTCCTGGTCGATGCTGAACAGCACCTGGCCACGCTTGACCAACTGGTTGTCCTTGACCTCGACCTGCTGGATCAGCCCGGAGACATCCGGAGCGATCTGCACGATATCGGCACGGATATGCCCGTCCCGGGTCCAGGGCGCGAACATGTAGTACATCACCATGCGCCAGACCACCACGACCGCGAAGGTCACCACCAATAACGTCAGGACCACACGGCCGATGGTCAATAAAGGTTTTTTCATGTCATCAGGTATCGGCTGAGAGAGTCGACGACGCCCAGCAACAAGGCGTAGAGACCCACGTTGAACAGTGCCCGGTGCCAGACCAGGCGATAGAAGTGCAGGCGTGTCAGCAAGCCGTGCACCAGCAGGTACACGCCATAGGTGATGCCCATCAACACCAGCAGCGTGGGCAGGAACACCCCGCTGATATCCAGATCACCGATCATAGGGGCGCTCCATCGATGCCAGGGGGAAGGGGTTCTGCACGGTCTCCCGAGGCCACGAACTCGACGCCCGGCAATAGCGCCAAGCGCAGGCCGCTGAGGGCGTGCAACAGGTGCCGGCGGGTTTCGTCGTCGCCTTGCAGACGCTGGCTGTCCAGGGCCTGGCGGGTGCGGTCCAGGGTCATCAGCAGCGGGCTCGGCGCCTCGAGGCGCTCACCGGCCTTGAGGCAGGCCTTGAAGTACTCGCCCACCTCGGCCACCACCTGGCGCAACAGACCCTGGGCCACGCCCTGGACCCGTGGCGCATAGGCCAGCAGATCCAGCACGTTGAGCGCCACCCGCAGTTCGCGCAGGGCAACGCCGGTGTCCTGGCCGGTCATGGCCAGGCGCGGCAGGTGCTGCATCAGCCGGTCGAGCATTTGCGCGCCCATGTGCCGGTGTTCGGCCAGGGTCGCCGGCTCCGAGAGGCTGACGATGTCGCGCCAGCTGAAGCGGGTCAGGCGCTTGGCCGCCAGCTCGGAACCGAACGGCCGCGCGACCAGGGTCCAGATAAAGGCGAATAGCAGGCCGATGGGGCCTGCCAGGTTGGAGTTGGAAAAGTTCAGGAAGTCGGCGTCGTAGGCGCCCTGGATACTGATGAACGACGCGGTGTTGACGATGGTCAGGAGCATGCCCAGGTAGAACCTGGGCTGCACGGTCAGGGTGCCGACGCAGATGAAGGGCACGGCGAACACCAGCACCAGCATGGCGAAATCATGCAGGTTGGGCAGGATCAGGAACAGGTAGAGGCTGGCGAACAGCACCGACAGCGCGGTCCAGAAGAAGAACCGGTAGATCTGTGGTGCCGGGTCGTCCATGGCGGCGAAGAAGCTACAGGCCACCGCCGCCAGGATCACCGCGCTGCCACCGTCGGTCCAGCCCAGGAGAATCCACAGCACCGAGGCGACGATGATCGCCAGTACCGTGGAGCCTGCCGAATAGAGCATCAGCCCGCGATCGAGGAACGGCGTCAGCCGGCCCAGGCGCCAATGGCGGTAGACCGCGCGCCAGGTGTCCTGGCTTTCACACTGGATGGCGTGCTGCAGGCTGCGGCAGTCCTGCCACAGGTCGATCCACTCGCCCAGGCGGTACAGGGTATTGGAGAACAGCAACTGGCTCCGGTCGTCCAGGGCCCGGGCATCGGGCTGCAGGGCTTCGAGCTCGCCGCGCAGGGCCTGCCAGCGCTGCGTCGAGGCATCCTGGGCGGTACTGTCCAGCCACTCGTCGGCCTTGGCCAGCAAGGGCGCGAAGCGCTCGGCCAGCTCCGGCGCCCGGCGCTCCAGGGCAGACAGGGCGTCGTCCAGGGCATCCACCACCGGCAGCAGGTGGATCATCCGCCCGCGCAGTTCCTTGGTGTTGCGTACCGTCTGCGGCCGCGCGCCTTCGTGGGGCAACTGGCCGATCATCATTTCCAGGGTGTTGAAGGTCGCCACCATCGAGGCGCGCAGGGCACTGACTTCCTCGGGCCGCACATCGCGGGTGAGGAAGCGCCGGCTGTAGGTCGCGGCATCGGCGAACCACTTGCCCGCCGACCCGACGAACACCGGGGCCAGACGCCGGGGCCAGAACAGGCTACCGATCACCGCCGCACAGATAATGCCGAGGAAAATTTCCTCGGTTCGCGCTTCCGCCACGTCCCATACGGCCAGGGGGTTGTCCACCACCGGCAGGGCGATCATCGGCAAGGTATAGCCGGCCAGCATCAACGCGTAGTTGTTGGCGGTGCGCAGGTGCATGGACAGGAACAGCAGGATGCCGGTCCACAGGGCGATGATCACCACCAGCAGGTAGGGGCTCTGCACGAACATCGGCACCAGCAGCACTGCCGCCGAGGCGCCGAGGAAGGTGCCGACGGCGCGGTACAGCGCCTTGGAACTGGTAGGGCCGACGAACGGGCTGGAAACGATGTACACCGTGGCCATGGCCCAGTACGGGCGAGGCATCTGCATCAGCATGGCGATGTACAGGGCGATCATCGATGCGGCGAAGGTGCGCACGCCGTAGAACCAGTCCCGCGCGGGAGGCACGCCAGTGAAAAAGCCTTTCAAGATGACTGCACCGGAGAGTGGTTGGCGGACTCGAAGGCCTGGATCACCCGCAAGGCCGCTTCCAGGTCCTGGGCACTGATGCCCGCCAGGACCTCGTGACGCAGGCGCACCAGTTCGCCCTCCACTGCCTGCACCAGCTCGCGACCACTGTCGGTCAGGCTCAGGCACTTGGCCCGGCGGTCATGGGGGTCTTCGCTGCGGCAGACATAGCCGGCGTTGCACAGCTGGTCCAGCAGGCGCACCAGGGACGGGCTCTCCATCCCGGCCGCATGGGCCACGGCAACCTGACGCACACCCTCGCCCAGCCGCCCGATCATCAACAAGGGCACGGCGCAGGCTTCGGAAACCCCGAAATTGATCAGCGTGTTCTGGCAGATCCGGCGCCAATGCCGCGCCGCGACCACCATGCCACTGCTGATGTTCATGTGAAGAGATTCAAGGGAATGGGGCACAAGACTGTTCGCACACTGATAGTTTGCTAACTATCAATATGACAGCAACAAATATTTTCAGTCAAGTTTTGTAACAAATATCCGGATCACGTTCCGAATGTGCTTCAACGCTTCCTGGCTTGCTCGTAAACAGCCCCGCGCTCGCGCTTATCGATCGCGACAACAGCCACCACAACGCGCTGCTCGATAACCTTATAGACCAGCCGATAACCCGAGGCCTTGAGCTTAATCTTGTAGCAGTCGGGTAAAACGTACAGGGCATCTGCTGGGACTTGGGGCATTTGCAGCCGTTGCACGAGCCTCTTCTTGAATGGCTCGCGAAGCGTATGGCCCAGCTTGTTCCAGTCCTTGAGCGCCGAAGGCAGGAACTCGAGTTTATAAGTCATCCAGACTGACCGGGACGGGAGTCTCCTGACTACGCGCCCGAACGATCTCGGCCAGTTCCAGGTCGTCCAAACGCTCCATCAACGCTTCGAAAACTTCAGCAGGAATCATGTAGCCCATGACCCGGTTGTGGTTCAACACAGCCACCGGCCCACCTTGAGCGCCGTTCAATACCGCTGAAGGATTCTTCTTCAACTCAGATACGCTGACGGCTTTGTCAGCCAGGATACTTTGCATTTTCATGACCTCAATTGAGGTCATGATTCTGGTCTAAATCATCGCTCCCAACAACCACAGCTCATCATCCTCCCCGCCCCTTCCTCAACAGCACATCCAGTTGGTCCACCACTTCGGCCCAGTCGGCATCGTCGAGGATTTCATCGCGCAAAAAATCCGCCTGGCTCTTGCTCCAGAAAAACGCATCCGCCAGGTGCAGTTCCGGTTTCAGCGGGGAATGGGAGGCGATGAAACGCTCGATGCTCACCGGGTCATCGGCCAGCCCCAGTTGCTTGAACAGCGCTGGCAGGGTGTGGGTCGGTGATTCCATGGGAAAACTCCTGATCAGTGACAGACTTCGCAGATCTCGGCATTGGGCACCATGCGCAGGTATTCGGCCATGCTCATGTGCACCAGGCTGTGGTGGTTTCCGGCCTCCAGGTAGATGTCCTTCTGGCGGGTCAGCAATGGATCGATGACCACGTCCAGCCCATAGGACTCGCCCAGGGCCGGTACCGCGCCGCGCTCGCAGTCGTTGAACAGGTACGCCAGGGTGCTTTCCCGGGTGACTCGCCACTGATCGCTGCCGCTTAGCTTGCTCAGGTCCAGGTGGCGGCTGGCCGGCAGCACCGCCATCAGGTAGCGCCCGTGCCGGTCATCGAGGATCACCGACTTGGCCAGGCGCTCCGCCGGCACCCCCGCCACCCGTGCCGTTTCCAGGCTGCTGGCCGAGTGGGGATGGGTGACCAGGTCGAACTGGCAATGGGCTTGTTCCAGACTGTGTTGCACGGTTCTGGCCATACGCATGATGCACCTCGATGCCCCGCCGACGGGGACAGGACTGTGACTCCCTGATGCAAGTCTAGGCCGGGTGCAGCCAGGTGCCGGAGCAACTTCCCAACGGTGATCCCGGGCGCTCGCGGCGGGCCGGGCGAATTATCCACAGGCGGGCGCACGCCCGCTCAGCGCCCCGGGCAAGCGAGGCCGCAGGTCTCATACAGGATCGCCTGGGTATCGCCACCGGCATGCTGGTCGAGCTTTCGCCAATGGCCGGGAATCGACGGGAACTCATCCGGATCGACCCGGCTCATTACCAGCCAGACCCGGCCATTGCCAAGGGGCAAGTCCTCCAGGCGGTCGAGGTAGACCCCGGCATTCTCATCGATCAAGGTGCCAAAGCCGTAGCGGTTGGGGCGGGTCGACACACCTGCCGCTGTCGGCGGCGTGTACAACCGGGGAGCGATATGGCTCCGATCGTAGTAGCCCCAGGTCAGGTACCAGAACATGTCACCCAGTACCACCTGGTCGCCAGGCAGGATGTGGCGATTCATGTACTCGACCATGTTGTCGAACTGGTCGTCGGCATCCACGGTGTAGTTGTTCTTCAGGCCCACGCCGAACACCGCCAACACCACCAGCAGCAGCGCCACGGCCAGGATCTTGAAGCGTTGCGCCAGCCGGTCGACGGCCAGGGCCAGGCACAACGGCAGCCCGAGGGCTGGCACCGTCAGGTAGCGCTCGATGAATACCGGGGAAATGAACGACACCGCGAACACCAGCAAAAGGGGCAAGACGCTGTAGATCACCAGCAAGGTCGGTAGGCGGGAGCGGCTGCGGTCGCTGCAAAGCAGGTAGGCCAGCACCGCCGCCAGCAAGGCTGGAAGGCTGACGAACAACCAACCGGGCATGCCTTCGCCATCGTCCTGGGCCAACAGTTGCCAGATCATCGAAGGCAATGAACGCAAGGTGACCGGTGGCTCCCAGCCGACATCGCCACCCGCCTTCAACTCCTCCATATGCAACACCAGGTCCACCAGCCCCGGCAGCCAGGGCAGGAACAGCAGCACGATGGCGACATTGGCCCACCACCAGCTCCGGCGCCGCAGGAAATGCCGCGCCGACTCATGCCGGGGTCGGGCCAGGGCCAGGTAGAGCCAGTGCGAGACCACGCAGAACGCCGTGAAGTAGTGGGTATAGAAACCGGCCGCCATCAGCAACGCATAAATCACCAGGTAGCGTCGACGCTGGGGCGCGCGCACCCAGTAGACCAACGCCAGGGTCGCCCCCAGCAGCCATACGCCCAGCAGCGAATACATGCGCACTTCCTGGCTGTAGCGCACGGCGGTAGGCAGCAGCGCCAGCAGCAGGCAGGCCAGCAACGTGGCCCGCCGACCGGCGACCAGGTGCATCAACCAGGTCCCGAGGAATACCGCGAGCGCCCCAGGCAACGCACTCATCAGGCGGATCGACAGGATCGAGTCGCCGAACAGCCCTATCCAGCCATGCAGCAGAACGAAATACAGCGGCGGATGGACATCGTAGGCGGCATGCGCCCAGATGCCGGACAACGGGAACTGGGCCAACAAAACACTGGAGCCCTCGTCGCCCCAGATCGCCGCCGCCGTCAGCTCGTAACAGCGCAAGGCCAGGGCCAACAGCAGCAACGGCACCAGCCAGGGTTCGCGAAGCAATTGCGCCAGGGGTTGCGAATGCGTGACAGCCTGGCGATATAGCTGCTTGGCCGTTTGCTCGGTACTCGGTACGCCCATCACCACCCTCTGCCGATAGATCTTCGCTCCCACCCGGAAGCCATGACGCGCTGATTGTAGGCCAGAACCCCCGGGGCTTGTCCGGGACTTATGGTTGCGCACATCCACGCTGTCGATCGGCGCACAGCAGATCCAGGCGGATGGCCATATAATCCGCGCATCGGGCCGTCCACCTCACTCATCAACAGCTGAAGGCTTGTCCTGATGGCCTCCTGAATTAGGGACAATTCATGCGCATCGCACTCCTCTCATCGCTGATCCTGGCCACTCTCTGCACCAACCAGGCCCAGGCCAGCTCCGACGACTTCTGTGCCCCGGCCTGGAAGCTCTACTCCAGTCGACTCGACGGTTGCAGCAACCTGCCCTTCCTCAGCCCAGGCAACGACAGCCGGGTCAACCTGCGCCTGTTGATGGCCGACCAGGGCAGCCTGGCGCTAGTGCCCCGGGCGCTGAACAAAGATGACCTGAGCCTGGGTTTCGGCCCCGTGCCCTTCCCGACCTACCGCTTGCGGCCACTGGACCCGGCGGACGAGCACGACGGCGATAGCACCAACGCCGCCTTGTCTCCCGCTGCCGCCGAGCTCAACAGCCGGCTGCAGGCCCTGGGCATTTCCCGCGACAACCAGAAGGCCGCGGGGGATAACTTCATCGAGGGCGAGGGCAGCCGCTGCCGCAGCAACTCGGACACCAGCGCCCTGGCCTTCGTCGCCCAACTGGACCACCCGCAACTGAGCCCGGCCGAACGCCAGGCCCTGGCCCAGGCCCGGATCAAACTGCTGGGAGCCTGTTCCTGGGAAGCCAACCCGCTGGCCGACCTTCTGCCGCAGAACCTGGCTTCCGCGCCGGCTCGCGACCTGGCCAGCTACCTGCAGGCCAGCGTCCAGTTCTATGACGGTCACTTCGATGACGCGACCCGGGGTTTCACCAGCCTCAAGGACAACGCCCTGCCCTGGCTGGCCGAGACGGCCACCTACATGCTGGCGCGCACCGCCCTCAACCAGGCCCAGCAGAGCGCCCTGGACGAATGGGGCACGGTCAACCTGGAGCATGTGGATAAGTCGGCGCTGCAACAGGCCGGGTCAGGCTTCGATGCCTATCTGACAACTTATCCACAAGGGCTCTATAGCGTGTCCGCCAAGGGGCTGATCCGCCGCGTGCACTGGCTGCAAGGCGATACCCGAGCCCTGGCCGATGACTACGGCCAGCAACTGACCCGGAGGTCGGACAGCCCCGACGACAAGCGCCAGGACGACCTGGTGGCGGAGATCGACTACAAGTTGCTGGACAATCCCAAGGCCGATATCCAGGTCCCGCTGCTGCTGGCGGTGCGAGACCTGATGGACATGCGCCTCGATCCGTCAACCAGACTGACCCGAGAGACCCTGGTGCAACACAAAGCCTTGTTCGCCGGGCAACCGGCCTTGTACGACTATCTGCAAGCGGCCTTCACCTTGTTTGTCGAGCAGCAGCCAGCGGCAGCGCTCAAGCAATTGCCAACGCAGACTCCAGCCCAACTGGACTACCTGGCCTTCAGCCAGCAGACCCTGCGCGGCCTGGCCATGCAGGCCCAGCAAGACTGGAAGGGCGCAACGCAGCTGTGGCTGCAACTGCTGCCCCTGGCCAAGCAACCGTTGCAACGTGAGCAGCTGGAACTGGCCCTGGCCTACACCTATGAGCGCAGCGGCGAGCTGGCCAAGGTATTCGCCGCCGACTCGCCGATCGAGTCCGCCCAGGTGCGCGCCATCCTCCTGCGCCACGTGGCCTCGCCCGAACTGCTGCGCCAGCAAGCGCGCCAGGCCGATTCGCTCGAAGAACGCAACACCGCGTACTTCGTCCTGCTCTACAAGAGCCTGACCCGTGGCCAGTACGCCGCCTTCAGCGAAGACTTGCACAGCGTCAACCAGGGCCTGGATACGAGCCAGGGCAAGGGCGTCCTGTCCAACGACAACATCGGCAACTACCTGGGCTACATCTACGCCGACGGCCCTTCGCTGCAGGTGTTCAACTGGAATGGCCAGGGCGAGGCGGGCGAGAGCGCCAACTACACATGCCCGGGCATTGCCGAGACCGCGGCGACCTTGCGCAAAGACCCCAAGTCCCCCGCCGGCCTGTTGTGCCTGGCGGAGTTCATACGGCTGAACAACTTCGACCAGATGCCCCTGGATACCAAGCCCGAGGCCGAGCGCCTGGGCGGCACCCCGGACCAGTTCCCGGGCAGCACCTACTCGCGGCTCGACAGCTACCGCAAGGTGATCGACAACCCCAAGGCCAGCCGCGATGAGCGGGCCTTCGCCCTGTACCGGGGGATCTACTGCTACGCCTCCTCCGGCAACAACCGCTGTGGCGGCCAGGGCGTGGAGCCAGAGGTACGCAAGGCCTGGTTCCGCCAGTTGAAGACCAAGCTGGGGGACACCCAGTGGGCCCAGTCGCTGCGTTACTACTGGTGAGGAACTACCTGGGCTGCTGCCTGCTGCCACTGTGGCTGTGCTGGACGAATCCGGCGGCCGCAGCGGTGGATGCCGCCGACCACGATGCCTTCTGGCTGTGGAGCGGCGTCAAGACCCAACCGGTGCTGGCCCAGGCCAGGACCCTGTACATCCTCCAGGGCCAGGTCAGCCGTTCGCGGCGCCAGCCGGCACGGGGTGTCGAGCTCATCGCCCAGGGCCTGCCGGTGTCGCGCCTGAGCCAGGACCAGGTCTGGGTGGTCTATCGCGCCCATACCCTGGCCTGGCCGGAAACGATCTACAGCCAGTTGCTCGGCCAGGTGCAACGCTGGCAAGACAGCGGCACCCAGGTGGTGGGTATCCAGATCGACTTCGACAGCGGCACCCGTGACCTGGAGCGCTACGGGCAGTTCCTGCGGGATCTGCGCCAGCGCCTGCCCGCGCAGTACCGCCTGAGCATCACCGGCCTGATGGACTGGAGCAGCAACGGCGACCCGCAAGCCATCAGCCAGCTCAAGGGCGTGGTGGACGAGGTGGTGGTGCAGACTTACCAGGGCCGCTACAGCATTCCCAACTATGCCTCCTATCTGCCGCGCCTGGATCGCATGGGCCTGCCCTACAAGGTCGGCCTGATCCAGGGCGGCGACTGGCAAGAGCCCCAGGCGCTGCGCGACAGCCCCTGGTTCAGGGGATACGTGGTGTTCCTGCAGAACCCTGGCTAGCCAGCGGATACACCGACTCCCAGCCACCGCCCAGGGCCTTGTACAAGCCGACCATGGCCAGGGACACCCCGGCGGAGCTTTCCACCAGCTGTTCCTGGGTGGCCAGCAAGGCGCCCTGCACGGTCAGGACGTTGACGAAGTCCACCACCCCCTCGATGTACTGCTGCTGCGCGGTACGCAGGGCGATCTGGTTCTGCCGCACCGCCTCGGCGAGACTGTCGCGCCGCAGTTGGCTGGCGTTGTAGCGAGTCAGCTGGTCGTCGATCTCATGCCAGGCCCGCAGCACGGTCTGCTGGTAGGCCACCGCCGCTTCCTGCTGCTGGGCTTCACGCAGCTTGAGCACGCCGCGCAGGCGACCGCCGTCGAACAGCGGCAGGCTGAACTGCGGGCCGAAGCTGTACTGCCGGGAGTTCCAGGAGCCGAAATCCGCCAGTTGCATGGCCTGGGAACCGAAATTGCCGGACAGGGTGATGCGCGGATAGAAATCCCCCTTGGCCACGCCGATGCTGGCCGTGGCCGCATGCAACCGCGCCTCGGCCTGGCGGATGTCCGGACGGCGCTCGGCCAGTTGCGAAGGCAGGCCGATGGCCAACCGCACCGGCGGCTGCGGCACTGGCGCATCGCCGGCCAACTCCTTTTGCAAGGCCTGGGGTGGCTCGCCCAACAGCAGGCTCAGGGCATTGATCAACTGCGCCTGGCGCTGCTGCAATTGCGGCAGGCGCGCCTCGATGGTGGCGACCTGGGCCGCGGCCTCGGCCACGTCCAGGTCGGTGGCCACCCCGTCGGCCAGGCGCAATTGCGAAAGCTTCAGGCTGTGGCGCGCGACCTCCAGGTTCTGCTCGGTGACGGCCCGGGTGCTTTGCACGCTGCGCAATTGGATGTAGTCCTGGGCGGTTTCCGCCAGCACCGACAGCAACACTGCGCGCCGGTCGTTTTCCGCCACCTCCAGGCTGGCATCGGCGGCCTCGGTCTCGCGCCGCACGCGGCCCCAGAAATCCAGCTCCCAGGAGGCCGAGAGGCCGCTTTCCCAGAGGTTGAAATCGGACTTGCCCTGGTGCCCGGAAGGGTCGCTCAGGCCTTCGCTGCTGTTGCGCTTGCGTCCGTAGCCACCATTGGCCGCAGTGCCGGGATAGCGCTGGGCGGTGATCACCTGGCGTGCTGCACGGCTCTGCTGCAAGCGGCTGGTGGCCAGTTGCAGGTCAAGGTTGTCGGTCAGGGCCCGACGGCTCAGGGCCGACAGTTGCGGGTCGGCGAACACTTCCCACCAGCGCTCTTGCAGGGCGCTGTCCACCGCCTGGCTGTCGGCGGCCTGCGCCGGCGTGGGCCAGGCCTGGAGCCGGGTGGCCTGGGGCCGCTGGAAATCCGGGCCGACAGTGCACGCGGCCAGCGCCAACAAGCTCACCGCCAGCAGAGTACGGGCTCCGTGGCTGCTGTATTCGCGGCTCATCGCTGGGTCACCTCGCGGGCGCTGGTGGCGGAGCTGCGGGTATCGACGCTGGCTTCCACCGACATGCCCACACGCAGGCGCTCGGCCATGGGCTGGTCGGGGTCCAGGAGGATCTTCACCGGGATGCGCTGCACCACCTTGGTGAAGTTGCCCGTGGCGTTGTCCGGCTTCACCGCGGCGAAAGTCACGCCAGTGGCCGGGGCCAGGCTTTCGACGCGGCCATGCAGGGTCTCGCCGCCGAGGCTGTCGACACGCACCTCGACCACTTGCCCGGCGTGCATGGCGGTGAGCTGGGTTTCCTGGAAATTGGCCACGACATAGGCCTGCTGCAGCGGCACCACGGCGAGGATCTTGCTGCCGGGGGTGACGTAGGCACCGACCCGCACCGCGCGCTCGCCGACCATGCCATCGACCGGGGCGACGATGCGGGTGTAGGACAGCTCGTAGCTGGCCATTTCCAGGGCCGCCTGGGCCCGCTTCAGGCCACCTTCGGCGGCATCGCGCTGGGCGGTGAGGATCTCCACCTGTTTGCGCTCCGCCGCCAGGGCCGCCGTGGCCGTCGCCAACCGGGCGCTGGCCTGGTCGATGCGGGTACGTGCTTGCTGGGCGTTCTGCACGGTGCCGGCGCCGACCCCGGCCAGGTGGTTGTAGCGATTGAGTTCATGCTGGGCGAAATCCATCTCGGCCCGGGCAGCCACCACCGCGGCCTGGGCCTGGGCGATCACCGAGCTCTGGCGGTCCAGGGTCGCCCGGGCGTTCTGCAATTGCGCCTTGGCCACCAGGGTCTCGGCGTCCGCCGCCTGGGCCGCGGCCCGCAGGTCGCGATCATCGATCAGCGCCAGCAGTTGCCCGGCCTTGACCTGCTGGTTGTCTTCCACCAGCACCTCCTTGATGAACCCCGCCACGCGGGGCGCCACCAGGGTGTAGTCGGCGGCGATGAAGGCATCGTTGGTGCTCTGTTCGCTGGAGCGGCCGAACAGCCCCGGCGCCACCAGGTAGGCGAGCACGCCGAGGGCCGCTACCGCCGCCACCGCGACGGCGATCTTGTCTTTGCTTGCAATAGTCATGGGAATTCTTCCGTATCGTTCAGCGTTCAAACAGGCGCCCGCGGTGGATAGATCCGCGTCGGCAGCCAGAAAATCAGCAGGATCAGCGCAGCGGCCACCCCTGCCATGCAGAAATAGAGGTCGGCACAGGTCAGGACCACCGCCTGCTGGTGCAGGCGCGCGGCCAGGCCAGGCACCCGGTCGTCCACCAGGGGCGAGTTGCCCAGGCTGTCCACCAGCAGGGTGGAGTGCAGGTGCAGGCGGTGGGTGGTCAGCACGTCCAGGACCCCGGTGGCGACCACCGCCGCCAGGCCCTTGACCGTGTTGAACCAGGACGAGGCGAAAGGCCCCTCCACCGGTGCGATGCTGCCGGTGGCGAGCATCAGCAAGGGCAGCACCGCCATCGGCTGGCCGAAGATCTGCAGCAGTTGCAGCACATAGAAATCGTCACGGATCCATACCGAAGTCAGGTGCGTACCGCCCAGGCACGACAGGGTCAGCATGCCCAGGCCGATCCCCAGCACCCAGCGGCAGTCGACCCAGCGCAGGTTGCACAGGGCCGCCACCAGCGGCAGGGCGATCAACTGTGGCAGGGCCATCACCAGCATCACCGGCGCCGTCTGCAACGGCCGGTAGCCCTGGACCTGGGCCAGGTAGGCCGACGGGATGATGATCACCGCGGTGAGCACCACCAGCACCCCGGCCAGGGTCAGCAGGGAAAACGACAGGTTGCGGATGCCCAGCATCTGCAGCTTGAAGAAGGGAATCGGCTGCGACCACTCGTTGATCATGAACAGCACCAGCAGGATCAGGCCGCCACCGAGCAACAGGGTGATCAATGGCGACTCGAACCAGTCCAGGCGATTGCCCTGCAGGATGCCGATCACCAGCATGCAGATCGCCGGGAAACCCAGCAGCAGGCCTCGCCAGTTGAACTGCTTGAAACGCTCCAGGCGCAGCGGGTCCTGGGGCAGACCGTAGGCGATCGCCGCCATGGCCAGCAGGCACGGCACCACCACTTGCCAGAAGGCCCAGCGCCAGCCCACGTACTCGGTCCACAGCGCCGCCAGCGGCGTGCCCAGGCTCGGGCCGAAGGTGGCGGTCAGGGCATAGCCGGCCAGGCCGTAGAGCTTGATGTTGGCCGGCAGGAAACGCAGGGCCACGGTCATCAGCATCGGCGGCAAGGCGCCACCGGCCAGGCCTTGCAGGGTCCGCAGGAGCAACAGGCTCTCGTAGTTGGGGGCGAAGGGACACAGGATCCCCAGCAGGGTGAACAGCGCGATGGCGCAGAGGGTGAAGCGCCGCAGGGAAAAGGTCACCGAACACCAGGGCGCGAACGCCATGGCAGCCACCGAGGTGGCGGTGTAGCAGGCCACCAGCCAGGTGCCTTCGTCGTAGCCGATGAACAGCGCACCGCGGATATCCGCCAGGGCGATCTTGGTCACCATCTCGTTGAGGCCGGAGACCAGCACCGCCAGCAGGACGCCCACCAGGCCGATGACGATCCGCAGCCCGAAGGTTTGCGCAGGGGGGGCTGCCGGCTTGCTGGCGGCTTCGACCGAAGCAGGCGCAGCGACAGCGAGGGAACTCATGGACGTACTGCTCCAGGTAAAGAAATACCAGAGCAGTTTATGAACAGGCAGTGCTGACGAAAACTGACTTATCGGAACTTAATAAATGCACCAGACGCAATGATTATCCCCTTGTGTCAGGACGCCTGCTGGGCTTCCTTCCAGGTCTCGTGGCAGCAGGTGCGGACCACTTCGCGAAACCACTTGTGGGCCTGGTCCTTGTCGTAGCGCGGGTGCCAGGACTGGGTCAGGATCAGGGTCGGCAGGGAGATCGGCAACACGAAGGAGCGCAGCCGCAGCCCCAGGCGCCGAACGCTGAACTGGGACTCCTTGGGTACCGGCAGGATCAGGTCCGAGTCCGGCAGCATGAACATCGCGGCGTGGAAGCCCGGGGCGATCATCGGCACCCGGCGCTTGAGCCCCTGTTCGGCCAGCGCCGCGTCGATCGGCCCACGGGCGATGCCACGGCGAGACATGCTGATATGGGGGTAGGCGGCAAACCGCTCGGCGGTGATCTCTTCGGCCAGCACCGGGTGGTCTTCGCGCACCAGGCCGACGAAGTTGGTGGTGAACAGGTTCTGCACCTTCACTTCCGGGCTCAGGGGCCGGGTATTGCTGATGCGCAGGTCGATGCGCCCTTCGCGCAGGGCCTCGTCGTCGCCATCGCCCTCGGGGACGAAGCGCAGCTCGCACAGCGGCGCCTGGCGCTCGAGGATATCGATCAGGCGGCCACCGTAGACACCGACGAAGAAGTCGTTGGCGCGCACGCTGAAACGCCGCTGTAGCGAGGCGAGGTCGATGGTGTCCGCCGAGCGGAACACCAGCGCCGCCTGCTCCACCAGATCATGCACCTGGGCCCGCAGTTCCAGGGCCTTGGGCGTCGGCACCAGGCCACGCCCGGCACGTACCAGCACCGGATCGCCCAGGGCGTCGCGGATTCGCGTCAGGGTCCGGCTCATGGCCGCCGGGCTGAGGTTCATGCGGCGTGCGGCGCCTACCACGCTGCCCTCGTCCAGCAGGATGTCGAGGGCCACCAGGAGATTCATGTCCGGAAGTTGCATTCTGAGCACTCATGACTGGTCGATAATGACTGGAACGCAATCCTAGCAGGCTTGCGGGTCGCGATCCTGAGCGGGATCAACCCACGCCACGGCTTGCCGGGACAGGCGGCCCCGAAGGGCCGTCCGGCGAGCGAGCATGGCGCAGGGAAGGGATCAGCGTTCGTGCAGGGCTTCGGCGCGGGCGCGGATGATCGGCTTGAGCAGGTAGCTGAGGATGCTCTTCTTGCCGGTGATGATGTCCACCGAGGCCACCATGCCGGGGATGATCAGCAGCGGCTTGTCGTCACTGCCCAGGTGGCTGCGCTCGGTGCGCAGCTTGATCATGTAATAGGTGGTCTTCTTGTCTTCGTCGGTGATGGTGTCGGCGCCGATCTGCTCCAGGCGAGCCTTGAGGCCGCCGTAGATGGTGTAGTCATAGGCGCTGAACTTGACGATCGCCTCTTGCCCCGGATGCAGGAAGGCGATGTCCTGGGGACGGATCTTGGCTTCCACCAGCAAGGTGTCGTCCAGCGGCACGATCTCCACCATGTCGCTGCCCGGCTGGATCACCCCGCCGATGGTGTTGACCATCAACTGCTTGACGATGCCACGCACCGGCGTTGTGACCATGGTCCGGCTGACCCGGTCCTCCAGGGCCTTGCCGGTGGCGCTGGCCTTGTTCAGCTCGGTGCGGGCCTCGTTGAGCTGGGTCAGGGCCTCGCTGCGGAACTTGCCGCGGGTTTCGTCGATCTTGCGCTGCACTTCCTTGATCGCCGACTCGGCGCGGGGAATCGCCAGGGTGGTGGCGTCCAATTGGCCACGGGTCTCGACCTCGGCCCGCTTGAGCCGCAGCACTTCCACCGGCGACACCGCGCCCTGGGCCACCAGTGGCTCGGACATGCTGATTTCCTGGCGTTGCAGGCCCAGTTGCTGGCGGTACTGCGCCTGCTTGGAGTTGAACTCGCGCAGCTCCTGCTGCTTCTGGATCAGTTGCTCTTGCATGCCGCCGATCTCGTCATGCAGCTGCTGGCGCCGGCTCTCGTACAGGGATTTCTCGCTGGCCGCCTGGCCCGGGGCGTCCCGCAGCGCGTCCTCGGGGAAGTTCAGCGGACGCTCCTCCACCTCGGCGCTCAAGCGCTCGACCCGCAGCAGCATGGACAGGCGCACGGTCTCGGTCTCGCCGACGTTGGACTGGAAGCGCGTGTCGTCCAGGCGGATCAGCGGCGCGCCGGCCTCTACCACCTGGCCTTCCTTGACGTACAGCTCGGCAACGATTCCACCTTCCAGGTTCTGGATCCTCTGCACCTTGGAGGAAGGAATCGCCTTGCCCTCGCCCTTGGTCACTTCGTCGATCACCGCGAAGTTGGCCCACAGCACCATGAACAGGAAGAAGGCGATGATGCCCCAGATGGTCAGGCGGATGACCCGTGGCGCATCTTCGATCAGGGCCTTGTTGACCTCGGGCAGCGGCTGCCCCTGGAGGGAATCGCTGCCCTTGAAATAACGGCGGATCGAGTCCCTGATTTCCGGCTTAAGCAACACTGATCTGCCCCTTCTTCAACGCTTCCATGACCACTGCCTTCGGACCATCGGCCAGGATCTGCCCACGGTCGACCACCAGCAGCCGGTCGACCAACGACAACAGCGAGGCCCGGTGGGTCACCAGGACCACGGTCTTGGTCTGCACCACCGCTTCCAGGCGCTGCTTCAGCCGCTCCTCACCGGTGTTGTCCATGGCGCTGGTGGGCTCGTCGAGCAGCAGGATCTGCGGGTTGAGCAACAGGGCACGGGCCAGCGCGACGTTCTGCCGCTGGCCGCCGGACAGGTTCTGCCCGCGCTCGCCAACTTGCAGCTCGTACCCCTGGGGATGCAGCCGGGCGAATTCGTGGACCCCCGCCAGCTCGGCGGCCTGCAGCACCAGTTCGTCCTCGACGTAGCGGGCGCCGGAAGTCAGGTTGTCGCGCAGGCTGCCGGCCAGCAGCTGGATGTCCTGGGGCACGTAGCCGATGTTGTGGCGCAGCTCGCTGACGTCGATCTGGCGGATGTCCACGCCGTCCACCAGCAAGGCTCCGGAGTCGGGCTGGTAGAGGCCCACCAGCAACTTGGCCAGGGAGCTCTTGCCCGAGCCACTGCGGCCGATGATGCCGATCTTCTCGCCCGGCTTGATCACCAGGTTGATGTTCTTCAGCGCCGGATTCTGCTGGCCCGGGTAGGTGAAGTTCAGTTGCCGGCATTCGATGGCGCCCTGCAGCACTCTGCGGCTCAGCGGACGCTCGTCGAAGTTGCGTTCCTGGGGCAGCTCCATCATCTGGTCCACCGAGGTCATGGTGACGCGGGCCTGCTGGTAGCGGGTCAGCAGCCCGGACAGCGAAGCCAGCGGGCTCAGGGCGCGGCCGCTGAGCATGTAGCAGGCGATCAGGCCGCCCATGCTGAGGTTGCCGTCGATGATCTGGTACACGCCGAAGATGATCATCACCACCCCGGCCAGTTGCTGGATCAGCAGGGTGATGTTCATCGCCAGGCTGGAGAGCATCTTAACCCGCAGTTCGAGGCGGCTGAGGGTGCCGATGGTCTGCTCCCACTGGTACTGGCGCTCGCTCTCGGCGTTGTTGACCTTGACCGCATCCAGCCCGGCCAGGGTCTCGATCAGGCTCGACTGGCGCTCGGCGCCCAGGGCCATGGTCTTCTCCATGGTCGCCACCAAGGGCTTCTGCAACGCATAGCCGATGCCCAGGGCGATGGGGAAGGCCAGCACCGGGATCCACACCAGGTGCCCGCCGAGGATGGCGATCACCAGGAAGATCAGCAGGGTGAAGGGCAGGTCGATGAGGCTGGTAAGGGTCAGCGAGGCAAGGAAGTCCCGCAGGCTCTGGAACTCATGGATGTTCTGGGCAAAGCTGCCGACCCGCGGGGGACGGTACTTCATGGCCATGCCGACGATGCGCTCGAACAGCGTGGCGGAGATGATCAGGTCGGTCTTCTTCCCGGCAAGGTCCAGGCACAGGCTGCGCAAGCCCTTGAGGATCAGGTCGAAGACATAGGCGCCGATGATGCCGATGGACAACATCCACAGGGTCGCGGTCGCCTGGTTCGGCACCACCCGGTCGTAGACGTTCATCACGAACAGCGGCGCGGCCATGGCGATGATGTTGATCAGCAGGCTGGCGGCGACGGCATCGATGTATAGCCAGCGCGAGCGCTTGAGGGTATCGCGGAACCAGGAGCGGGCCCGGGGGATCAGCGAACCGTGGTTGACGTCGAACTTGTGCTGGGGCTGGGCGAAGAACACCTGCCCGATGTAGTCGTCGGCCAGCAGCTCGCGGCTGACGCAAACCTCGCCGCCATCGCTTTCGCTGAGCAACAGGCGCGCCTGGTCATCACTTTGCCAGCCCAGCAGCACGGCGCTGCGGCCGTCCTTGAGCAACAGCAGGGCAGGCATGGCGATGCTCGGAATCTGTTCCAGCTTGCGCCGCAGGACGCGACCCTGGAGCCCGGCCCGGGCCGCCGCGCGAGGCAGCAGCGCGGCGCTCAGGCGCTGGGACGGCAATGGCAGGCCGGTGGTCAGCATGGCCGCGCTGGCAGGCTTCTGGTGCAGGAAGCAGAGGGTCAGCAAACCGTCCAGCAAAGGGTCGTCATGCATACCGCGTGGATCATGATGGAGCTGCACTCGACGGACTTCTGATTCCACGCTCGACACTCTTGGCTGGCTATAAGGATGAAATTAGCTCAATTCATCCCAGGCAGCTGGACCTTGGGCTTCACGTCGTTCTGCACGACGGAAGCCATGGGTGCGACCACTCCCTGGCTCTTGAGCAACTCGCCAATGGTCGCCTTGATTCGATACTGAGTAAATAACTGAATGTTCTTGATCTCGGCCAGGCGACGGGAAGCGGTGAACAGTTCGTTTTCACTGTCGAGCAGGTCCAGCAAGGTACGTTCGCCCAGGCTGAACTGCTTCTGGTAGGCGGTACGTACCGCGGTGCTGCGATCGACGTATTCCTGGGCGATCGGCACCTGGGAGTTGGCGTTGTTCATGGCGTTCCAGGCCAGGCCCAGCTCTTCGTTCAGCACCCGCAGGGCGTTGTTGCGGATATCCAGCGCCTGGTTCGACTGGTAGGCCTTGGATTCCAGGTCAGCCTTGTTACTGCCGCCGGCGAACAGGTTGAAGCGCATGCGCAGCATGGCCTGCCATTCGTTGTTGTGGCCGTTCTGGCCGTCCAGGTCGTTATCGGCAGTACGCCCAAGCTCCGCATCGAAACGTGGGTAGAACGCCGACTTGGCTGCTTCGTACTGCTTTTCGGCCGCCACGATATCGGACTCGGCCGAACGCAGGATCGGGCTGTTTTCCAGCATCTGGCGGCGAGCCTCGTCGAGGTTGGCCGGCATCATCGCCATGAAGCTGGCTGGACGCTCCAGCTGGTCGGGCAGCTCCCCTACCGCGCTCAGGTAGTTGGTCTGGGCGTCGGCCAGGTTGGTCTGCTCGGTGATCAGGTTGTTGCGGGCCTGGGCCAGGCGCGCCTCAGCCTGGTCGAGGTCGGCGCCGCTGCCTACGCCACGTTGGGTGCGCAGCTTGATCTGGTCGTAGATACGTTCGTGGTTGCGCAGGTTGTCCTCGGCCAGCTGGACGAACTGGCGACGGGTCAGCACGTCCAGGTACACCTGGGCCACGGTCAGGCCGGTGCGCTCGGAGGTACCCAACAGGGAATAGGCCCGGGAGTTGACGGTGGCTTGTTGACGCCCCACTTCGCTGGACGTGGCAAAACCGTCAAAAACCATCTGTTGAAGACGTAAACTTGACTCACCACGGGTCATGCTTTCCCAGTGATTGCTGCCAGTACCCGCACGTGTAGAGGGGTTGTCGGTGCCCTCACGGCCATAGCCGGCGAGCATGTCGACACGGGGCAGGTAACCACCCTTGGCGGCTTTCAATTGGTAGTCGGCGGCCAGGCGGCTGTTCACACCGGCCTGGATTTCCGGGTGCACATCCAGTGCTTTCTGCATGGCTTCAGGGAGTGTCTGCGCCTGTACGAAACTGGCAGCAAGAGCGAAAGGCAGGGCCTTGAACAGGTGAAAACGCATGGTAAGAAATTTCCTCGGACGGTATGTCCAGATTCACGTCAGAACGTGGGACCACATCGAATGACTACAACCACAACGACCGTCTGTCGGAAAGTTCAAATTAAGAACTGGTTCACATACTTCAAGTCAGGTTACCGCGTGAATATCAATGTGACATTAATAGAGCGATTGTTTAGGATGGCACCCAGAAGGTCAATAGTTTGGCATAAACTTAATTTCGAAAGAATATAGCCAAAATATTGACGACACCCTGTCAATTACCCGTTCCCACATACACAGCAATGTACCCCCAGACTGAGCTGCGGCCAGCGCCCGAGCCGGTACATGGAAGTCGAATGAGCGGTACACCGGAGAGTTCTCAATGAGCAGTGTTGTTGCCATCGTCAAAAGCATTGTCGGTCAAGTTTTCGTGGTATCCCCGGAAGGGATCCGGCGTGTACTCATCGAAGGCGACCGCCTGTTCGTGGGCGACCAGGTGGATACCGGCCCCGCGGGCGCCGTCAGCCTGGAACTGACCGATGGCCGTACGCTCGACCTGGGGCGCGACACTCAATGGAGCGGCGCCGCTCCAGATTCCGGCGCCGACCTGGCCCAGGCCGCCGCGCAAGC
Source organism: Pseudomonas sp. KCJK8993 (assembly GCF_046230915.1). NCBI lineage: Bacteria > Pseudomonadati > Pseudomonadota > Gammaproteobacteria > Pseudomonadales > Pseudomonadaceae > Pseudomonas > Pseudomonas sp. KCJK8993. The sequence goes on along the minus strand of NZ_JBJJLO010000003.1, from coordinate 18,932 downwards.
CGCACCTTCGGTCGAAGAGCTGCAGCAGGCCATCGCCGCTGGCGTCGACCCGACCACCGACCTGGAAGCCACTGCCGCCGGCCCGACCGCCGCCGGTACCGGGGGCAATGCCGGGGGTGGCCACAGCTTCGTCCAATTGCAGGAAACCGCCGGCCGGGTAGACCCCACCATCGGCTTCCCGACCGCCGGCCTGGGCCGGGCCACTTCGGCCCTGGATAACAACTTCGGCGGACTGGCCAACGGTAACGGCCAGGGCATCCCCAATGGCAGCGGCAGCGATAGCCTGCGTCCGGCCACCCTGACCCTCAGCGCCACCCCGACCATCACCGAAGCCGGCGGCACCCTGGTCTATACCGCCACCGTGACCCAAGCTCCGCTGACGGACCTGAGCGTCACCCTGTCCAATGGCGCGGTCATCGTGATCAGCGCCGGCCAGCTGACCGGGACCGTACAGGTGCCCATGGCGCCCCAGGACAACGTCTACATCGACCCGGGTCAGATCAGCGTAAGCGTGACCGGCACCACCGGCGGCGGTGGCCTGCTGGTCACGGTCGATCCGAACCCGGCGGTGACCCAAGTCACCGATACCATCGACACCACCACGGTAACCCTGACCGCCGATGCCAGCGTCACCGAAGGTGGGCAGATCACCTACACCGCGACCCTGACCAACCCGGCGCAGACCCCGGTGACCATCACCTTGTCCAACGGCTCGGTCATCACCATCGAGGCGGGCAAGTCCAGCGGTTCGATCAACGTCCCGGCACCAGCCGATGACGTCTACAAGAATGGCGACAAGGTTGAAGTCGGCATCACCAAGGCCGATGGCGGCAACTTCGAGAACCTGGTCCCCAACCCTGACAAGGCGGTGACCACGGTTACCGACACCATCGACGACACTGGGCTGAACTTGAGTGCCACCGGCACCGTGGCTGAAGGTGGCTCGATCACCTACACCGCGACACTGACCAATCCTGCCGGTACTCCGGTCACCGTGACCCTGTCCAACGGTGCCGTGATCACCATCGAAGCCGGCAAGACCACCGGTACCGTGACCGTCGCCGCGCCAGCCGATGACGTCTATAAAGACGCAGGCAAAGTCGAAGTGACCATTACCAAGGCTGAAGGTGGCAACTTCGAGAAGCTGGTGCCGAATACAACTCCGGCCGTCACTGAAGTGACCGACACCATCGATGATTCGACTGTGTCGCTCAAAGCAACACCATCGGCGGCCGAAGGCGGCCAGATCACCTACACCGCGACCGTCACTGCGCCCGTCACTGGCTCACCGGTTGTAGTCACCCTGGCCAACGGTGAAAAAATCACCATCCCAGTCGGCGAAACCACCGCCTCGATCAAAGTTACTGCTCCAAACGACGCACTGGTTGGCCACACCTCCGTCACTAACTCGATCACTGACGTGACTGGCGGCAACTACGAGAACCTTGTAGCCGACAAAACGCCGGTGAATACCAACGTCACCGACACCGTTGATGACACTGGCCTCAGCCTCTCCGCCACCGGAACCGTGGCCGAAGGTGGCTCGATCACCTACACCGCTACCTTGACCAACGCTGCCGGTACTCCGGTCACCGTGACCCTGTCCAACGGTGCCGTGATCACCATCGAAGCCGGCAAGACCACCGGTACCGTGACCGTCGCCGCGCCAGCCGATGACGTCTACAAAGATGCCGGCAAAGTCGAAGTGACCATTACCAAAGCTGAAGGCGGCAACTTCGAGAAGCTGGTGCCGAGTACAACTCCGGCCGTCACTGAAGTGACCGACACCATCGATGATTCGACGGTGTCGCTCAAAGCAACTCCATCGGCGGCCGAAGGCGGTCAGATCACCTACACCGCGACTGTCACTGCGCCCGTCACTGGCTCACCGGTTGTAGTCACCCTGGCCAACGGTGAAAAAATCACCATCCCAGTCGGCGAAACCACTGCTTCGATCAACATCACTGCGCCGAACGACGCACTGGTTGGTCACTCTTCCGTCACCAACTCGATCACTGACGTGACTGGCGGTAACTACGAGAATCTGGTCGCCGATAAAACCCCGGTGAATACCAACGTCACCGACACCGTTGATGACACCGGGCTTGGTTTGAGTGCCACCGGCACCGTGGCTGAAGGTGGCTCGATCACCTACACCGCTACCTTGACCAACGCTGCCGGCACCCCGGTCACCGTAACGCTGTCCAACGGCGCAGTGATTACTATCGAAGCCGGCAAGACCACTGGCACCGTGACCGTCCCAGCTCCGGCTGACGACGTTTATAAAGATGCCGGTAAGGTTGAGGTCACCATCACCAAAGCCGAAGGCGGCAACTTCGAGAATCTGGTTACCAACCCAGCGCCAGCCGTCACGAACGTCACTGACACCATCGACGACTCCACCGTGTCGCTCAAAGCGACTCCATCAGCAGCCGAAGGTGGTCAGATCACCTACACCGCGACCGTCACGGCGCCCGTCACTGGCTCACCGGTTGTAGTCACCCTGGCCAACGGTGAAAAAATCACCATCCCAGTCGGCGAAACCACTGCTTCGATCAACATCACCGCGCCAAACGATGCGCTGGTTGGCCATAGCTCCGTCACCAACTCCATCACCGATGTCAGCGGTGGTAACTACGAGAACCTGGTCGCCGATAAAACCCCGGTGAATACCAACGTCACTGACACTGTTGACGATACCGGTCTGAGCCTCTCCGCCACTGGAACCGTGGCCGAAGGCGGTTCCATCACCTACACCGCGACACTGACCAATGCTGCCGGTACTCCCGTCACCGTGACTCTGTCCAACGGCGCGGTGATTACTATCGAAGCCGGTAAAACCTCCGGCACCGTTACGGTTCCTGCGCCTGCCGACGACGTCTACAAAGATGCTGGCAAGGTCGAAGCCACTATCACCAAGGCTGAAGGTGGCAACTTCGAGAATCTGGTTACCAACCCAGCGCCAGCTGTCACCAACGTCACTGACACCATCGACGACTCCACCGTATCGTTGAAAGCGACCCCATCGGCCGCCGAAGGTGGTCAGATCACTTACACCGTGACCGTCACCGCTCCAGTGACGGGCTCTCCGGTCGTAGTGACTTTGGCCAATGGCGAGAAAATCACCATTCCAGTCGGTGAAACCACTGCTTCGATCAACATCACTGCGCCAAACGATGCGCTGGTTGGCCATAGCTCCGTCACCAACTCCATCACGGATGTGAGCGGTGGTAATTACGAAAATCTGGTCGCCGATAAAACCCCGGTGAATACCAACGTCACCGACACCGTTGATGACACTGGCCTCAGCCTCTCCGCCACCGGAACCGTGGCCGAAGGTGGCCAGATCACCTACACCGCTACCTTGACCAACGCTGCCGGCACCCCGGTCACCGTGACTCTGTCCAACGGCGCGGTCATCACCATCGAAGCCGGCAAGACCACTGGCACCGTGACCGTCCCAGCTCCGGCCGACGACGTCTATAAAGACGCCGGTAAGGTCGAAGCGACCATTACCAAAGCCGAAGGCGGTAACTTCGAGAACCTGGTCACCAACCCAGCGCCGGCTGTGACCAACGTCACTGACACCATCGACGACTCCACCGTATCGTTGAAGGCGACGCCTTCGGCAGCCGAAGGCGGTCAGATCACCTACACCGCGACCGTCACTGCGCCCGTCACTGGCTCACCGGTTGTAGTCACCCTGGCCAACGGTGAAAAAATCACCATCCCAGTGGGTGAAACCACTGCTTCGATCAACATCACCGCGCCAAACGATGCTCTGGTTGGCCACTCTTCGGTGACCAACTCGATCACGGATGTCAGCGGTGGGAACTACGAGAACCTCGTAGCCGATAAGACTCCGGTCAATACCACCGTGACCGACACCGTCGACACCACCAACCTGTCGCTGACGGCTACACCGTCCGTGGCTGAAGGTGGCCAGATCACCTACACCGCTACCTTGACCAACGCTGCCGGTACTCCGGTCACCGTGACCTTGAGCAACGGTGCGGTCATCACCATCGAAGCCGGCAAGACCACCGGTACCGTGACCGTCGCCGCGCCAGCCGATGACGTCTATAAAGACGCAGGCAAAGTCGAAGTGACCATTACCAAGGCTGAAGGTGGCAACTTCGAGAACCTGGTCACCAACCCAGCGCCAGCTGTCACCAACGTCACCGACACCATCGACGACTCCACCGTGTCGTTGAAAGCGACTCCGTCGGCGGCCGAGGGCGGCCAGATCACTTACACCGCCACCGTCACCGCTCCAGTGACTGGTTCTCCGGTCGTAGTAACCCTGGCCAATGGTGAAAAAATCACCATTCCAGTGGGTGAAACCACCGCCTCGATCAACGTCACTGCACCGAACGACGCACTGGTTGGCCACAGCTCCGTGACCAACTCCATTACCGATGTGAGTGGCGGTAACTACGAGAACCTGGTCGCTGATAAGACTCCGGTTAATACCAATGTCACAGACACTGTTGATGACACCGGTCTGAGCTTGAGCGCTACTGGCACAGTCGCGGAAGGTGGTTCAATTACCTACACCGCTACGCTGACCAACGCTGCTGGTACTCCAGTGACCGTGACCTTGAGCAACGGCGCAGTCATCACCATCGAAGCCGGTAAAACCTCCGGCACCGTGACCGTTCCTGCGCCGGCAGATGATGTGTACAAGGATGCGGGCAAGGTCGAAGCGACCATTACCAAAGCCGAAGGCGGTAACTTTGAAAACCTGGTGACCAACCCAGCGCCAGCTGTGACCAACGTCACTGACACCATCGATGATTCGACTGTGTCGTTGAAGGCCACGCCTTCGGCAGCCGAGGGTGGCCAGATCACTTACACCGCCACCGTCACCGCTCCAGTGACGGGCTCGCCTGTGGTCGTCACCCTCGCTAACGGCGAGAAGATCACCATCCCAGTCGGCGAAACCACCGCCTCGATCAACATCACTGCACCGAACGACGCCTTGGTTGGCCATACTTCCGTCACTAACTCGATCACTGACGTGAGTGGTGGCAATTACGAGAACCTCGTAGCTGATAAGACTCCAGTCAACACCAATGTCACCGATACCGTTGATGACACTGGCCTGACCCTGTCCGCTACCGGGACGGTCGCAGAAGGCGGCTCCATTGTTTATACCGCCACCCTGACCAACGCCGCCGGTACTCCAGTCACCGTGACCTTGAGCAACGGCGCGGTCATCACCATCGAAGCCGGCAAGACCACTGGGACCGTCACCGTTCCTGCACCTGCCGACGACGTGTACAAAGATGCTGGCAAGGTTGAAGCCACTATCACCAAGGCTGAAGGCGGCAACTTCGAAAACCTGGTAACCAATCCAGCACCAGCTGTTACCAACGTCACTGACACCATCGATGACTCCACCGTATCGTTGAAAGCGACTCCGTCGGCAGCCGAAGGCGGCCAGATTACTTACACCGTGACCGTCACCGCTCCAGTGACGGGCTCGCCTGTGACCGTCACCCTGGCTAACGGTGAAAAAATCACCATCCCAGTCGGCGAAACCACTGCTTCGATCAACATCACCGCGCCAAACGATGCCCTGGTTGGCCACTCTTCGGTGACCAACTCCATCACCGATGTCAGCGGTGGGAACTACGAGAACCTCATAGCCGACAAGACACCCGTCAATACCAACGTCACAGACACTGTTGATGACACCGGTCTGAGCTTGAGCGCTACTGGCACAGTCGCGGAAGGTGGTTCAATTACCTACACCGCTACGCTGACCAACGCTGCTGGTACTCCAGTGACCGTGACCTTGAGCAACGGCGCAGTCATCACCATCGAAGCAGGCAAAACCACTGGTACCGTGACCATCCCGGCTCCGGCTGACGACGTCTATAAAGATGCTGGAAAAGTCGAAGCCACTATCACTAAAGCTGAGGGTGGCAACTTCGAGAACCTGGTCACCAACCCGGCGCCAGCTGTGACCAACGTCACTGACACCATCGATGACTCGACTGTGTCGCTCAAAGCAACTCCATCGGCGGCTGAGGGCGGCCAGATTACTTACACCGTCACCGTCACTGCCCCTGTGACAGGCTCGCCTGTGGTCGTCACTTTGGCCAATGGTGAAAAGATCACCATCCCAGTCGGCGAAACCACCGCCTCGATCAACGTCACTGCACCGAACGACGCACTGGTTGGCCATAGCTCCGTGACCAACTCCATTACCGATGTGAGTGGCGGTAACTACGAGAACCTTGTAGCCGACAAGACACCCGTCAATACCAACGTTACCGATACCGTTGATGACACTGGGCTTAGCTTGAGTGCTACTGGAACTGTGGCTGAAGGTGGCCAGATCACTTACACCGCCACCCTGACCAACGCTGCCGGTACTCCAATGACCGTGACCTTGAGCAACGGCGCGGTCATCACCATCGAGGCAGGCAAGACCTCCGGCACCGTGACCGTTCCAGCTCCGGCTGACGACGTGTACAAAGACGCCGGTAAGGTCGAAGCCACTATTACCAAGGCTGAAGGCGGTAACTTCGAAAACCTGGTAACCAACCCAGCGCCAGCTGTCACCAACGTCACTGACACCATCGACGACTCCACCGTGTCGCTGAAGGCCACGCCTTCGGCAGCCGAGGGTGGCCAGATCACTTACACCGCCACCGTCACCGCTCCAGTGACTGGTTCTCCGGTCGTGGTGACTTTGGCTAACGGTGAAAAAATCACCATCCCAGTGGGTGAAACTACCGGCTCCATTAGCATCACCGCGCCAAACGATGCACTGGTTGGCCATAGCTCCGTGACCAACTCCATCACGGATGTCAGCGGTGGTAACTACGAGAACCTTGTAGCCGACAAGACACCCGTCAATACCAACGTTACCGATACCGTTGATGACACTGGGCTTAGCTTGAGTGCTACTGGAACTGTGGCTGAGGGTGGCCAGATCACCTACACCGCTACCTTGACCAACGCTGCCGGTACTCCCGTCACCGTGACTCTGAGCAACGGTGCCGTGATCACCATCGAGGCCGGCAAAACCACTGGGACCGTCACCGTTCCTGCGCCTGCCGACGACGTCTACAAGGATGCGGGCAAGGTCGAAGCGACCATTACCAAGGCTGAAGGCGGTAACTTCGAGAATCTGGTGACTAACCCAGCGCCAGCGGTCACCAACGTCACTGACACCATCGACGACTCCACCGTGTCGCTCAAAGCGACTCCGACGGCAGCCGAGGGCGGCCAGATCACTTACACCGCCACCGTCACCGCCCCAGTGACGGGCTCGCCTGTGGTCGTCACCCTGGCCAATGGTGAAAAAATCACCATCCCAGTGGGTGAAACTACCGCCTCGATCAACGTTACTGCACCGAACGATGCGCTGGTTGGCCACAGTTCGGTGACCAACTCCATCACCGATGTGAGCGGTGGGAACTACGAGAACCTCGTAGCTGATAAGACTCCGGTCAATACCACCGTGACCGACACCGTCGACACCACCAACCTGTCGCTGACGGCTACACCGTCCGTGGCTGAAGGTGGCCAGATCACTTACACCGCTACCTTGACCAACGCTGCCGGTACTCCGGTCACCGTGACCTTGAGCAACGGTGCGGTCATCACCATCGAAGCGGGTAAAACCACTGGGACCGTCACCGTTCCGGCTCCGGCCGATGATGTGTACAAGGACGCCGGTAAGGTTGAAGCGACCATTACCAAAGCCGAAGGCGGTAACTTCGAGAAGCTGGTTCCAAGCACCACGCCAGCCGTGACCGACGTCACCGATACCATCGATACCTCCACCGTGACCCTCAAGGCCACGCCTTCGGCGGCCGAAGGCGGAACCATCACCTACACTGCTACCGTCACCGCGCCGGTCACCGGTTCGCCGGTGACCGTAACCCTGGCCAATGGTGAAAAAATCACCATCCCGGTTGGCGAGAGCACTGGCTCGGTGAGCATCACGGCCCCGAACGACGCGCTGGTCGGCCACAGCTCCGTGACCAACTCGATCACCGACGTCAGCGGCGGCAACTACGAGAAACTCGTAGGGGACAAGACTCCGGTCAATACCACCGTGACCGACACCGTCGACACCACGACCCTTAGCCTCAGCGCTACCGGCACCGTGGCCGAGGGCGGCTCGATCGTCTACACCGCCACCTTGAGCAACGCCGCCGGCACGCCGGTGACCGTCACCCTGAACAACGGCGCGGTCATCACCATCGCTGCGGGCAAGACCACTGGTACCGTGACCGTCGCCGCGCCAGCGGACGACGTGTACATCGACGCCGGCAAGGTCAACGCCAGCATCAGCGGCGCTACCGGTGGCAACTTCGAGAAGCTGGTCACCGATACCACGCCGGCCGTGACCAACGTCACCGATACCATCGACACCACGTCGGTCAGCATCACCGGTAGCGCTTCGGTGGTCGAGGGCCAGGCCGCCAGCTACACCGTGAGCCTGACCCACCCGGCGCAAACCGAAGTCACCCTGAAGATCAGCTACAGCGGCACGGCCACCGACGGCTCGGACTTCACCGGCGTCTACACCGTGAAGATCCCGGCCGGCGCCAGCAGCGCCACCTTCAACGTGGCGACCATCGACGACAAGATCACCGAGAGCACGGAAAACTTCGTGGTCAAGATCGACTCGGCCACTGGCGGCAACTTCGAAAAACTGGTGGTCAGCGGCACCAACGGTAGCGTCACCACGTCGATCATCGACAACGACGCGCCGCCGGTCATCGACCTGGATGCCAACAACTCCAGCGGTGCCACCGGCGCCGACTACAAGGTCACCTTCACCGAGGGCACCAGCGGCCCTGGCGTGTCGATCGCCGATACCGACCTGAGCATCACCGATCCGGACAGCACCATGCTCACCGGCGCCACCATCGTGCTGACCAACCGTCAGCCCGGGGACTCGCTGAACCTGGGCAACAGCGTCAACGGCATCACGATCAACGCCAACAGCAAAGACGGTTCGATCACGCTGACCCTGTCGGGCAACGCGACCCTGGCCGACTACATGCAGCAGATCAAGAACATTACCTTCACCAACAACAGTGAAGATCCGAGCACCACGCCACGGACCATCACCGTGACCGTGACCGATGGCAGCAACTACTCCAACGTCGCCACCACCACGGTCAACGTGGTGGCGGTCAACGATGCTCCGGTAGCCACCGGCGGCGCCGTGACCGGTACCGAAGACACCGCGCTGACCCTGACCTGGAACAACTTCGGCGTCAGCGATGTCGACAGCCCGGCGTCCAGCCTCGGCGTGAAGATCACCCAGCTGCCGAGCGACGGCAAGCTGCAGTACCTCGACGGTTCGACCTGGAAGGACGTGGCCAACAACCAGACCTTCAGCAAGGCCGATATCGATGCCGGCAAGCTGCGCTTCACGCCTGATGCCAATGAATCCGGCACCAATGGTTATGGCGGCCACGGCGTGGGCAACCAGCAGGCGGATTACGCGCAGATCAAGTTCCAGCCCACCGACGGCCAGGCCCTGGGCAACACCGGCACGGTGACCATCGACATCACTCCGGTGGCCGATGCGCCGAGCTTGGGCGTGGCGAACAACAATGTGGACTCCGTCGGCCTGCTCAAGGAGACCTGGACCAGCCTCAACGGCCTGGGAACCAACGGCAACGGCATTACCGGCGACGCGCTCAAGGCGGTGTTCGACAACTCCGGCAAACCCACCAGCAGCACGACGGTGACCAATGCCCAGTCCGATGCCAGCGTCCCAGGGGGCAGCGGTTCGAAAACGTCCGGCCTGATCTACCTGGAGGCCGGCAAGACCTACAGCTTCAGTGGTACCGGCGACGACAGCCTGCTGATCACCATTGGCGGCAAGAACGTGGCTACCGCCGTCTGGGGCTCGGGTGGCGGCATCAGCGGCTCGTTCACCCCGACCACCAGCGGCTACTACACCCTGGACATCTACCATGCCAACCAGAGCGGCCCGGGGAGCTATGACGTCAACCTGTCGGTCAATGGCGGTGCACCAGTCGACCTGAGCAACGCCAACATCCCGATGTACCCTAACGAAACCGCGCTGAACAATGCCGGCGTCACCCTTTCCGAGCTGCACGGCAGCAACGGCGAGGGCTACTACGACGGCTACAAGTTCAATGAAGGCGCCGAAGGCGGCACCGTCAAGCTGGCGAAGATCACCACCGCACTGACCGATACCGATGGCTCGGAAACCCTGAGCGTGAAGATCGGCGGCATCCCGGCCGGCTCGGTACTCAGCGATGGCGCCGGGCACACCTTCACCGCGACGGCAACCAACGGCGAGGCCAACGTCACCGGCTGGAACCTGGGCAGCCTGACGGTCACTCCGCCGCCTTACTACAACGGCACGTTCAACCTCAACGTGACCTCGACCTCCACCGAGTCCCTGGGCGGCTCTGCCAGCACCTCGGCGCAGATCCCGGTCAAGGTCTACCCGGCCGTGTACAACCCGGTGGTCGGCACTTCCGGCGACGACACCTTCACCGGCACCGAAGGCAACGACATCGTGGTCGCCGACATCGGTGGCCTGACCGTGGTCCCGGGCACCAACTACAACATCGCCTTCATGGTGGACACCTCGGGCAGCATGGGCAGTTCCATCAACGCGGCCAAGGAGTCCCTGGCGTCGGTGTTCAATACCCTGAAAAACAGCATTGGCGGCGCCGGCTCAGGCACGGTGAACATCTTCCTCGCGGACTTCAGCTCCCAGGTCAACAAGTCGGTTTCGGTGAACCTCAACGATCCGAATGCCCTGAACCAGCTCAAGGCCGTACTGGACTCGATGAAATCCGACGGCGGCACCAACTATGAAGACGTGTTCAAGGCCACGGCCAACTTCTTCCAGAGCAACCAGGCCACCAGCAACACCAATGCCAAGAACCTGACGTACTTCATCACCGACGGCAAGCCGACCTACTACCAGGCCGGCGAGCAGACCAACCCGACGCTCTACAACGGCGGTCCGAAGCTCGATGATGTGATCGACGTCAATAAGTACAAGCTGGGCGATAGCTTCACTGTCCGTCTCGATGACACCCATATCTTCAGCGTGAATGCCAACGGTACGGTGGTACTGCAGACCTACAGCAGCAACTGGTGGGATAACGGCTGGAATAGCGCGACCCTTGGAACCCTGCACGCCCAGGGCGATGGCACCTATGAGCTGTCGTACCGTGCCGGTTCAGGCAGCAGTACCGACTGGAGCACCACCAACAACTCCAATTCCGGCTTCGCGTTGTTGAGCAAGCTGTCGGAAGTGGAGGCCATTGGCCTGAACAGCGGTGTCAGCCTCAACGACCTCAAGCCGTATGACACCGATGGCAAGCCGCAGACCAACATCGATCCGAAGGACCTGGCCAACTCGATCATCGGCCATACCGAGGCCACCATGCCGGGGGCGGATACCGTCAACGGCGGCAATGGCAACGACATCCTGTTCGGCGACCTGGTGAGCTTCAACGGTGTGGCCGGCGAGGGCTACCAGGCCATGCAGGCCTATGTGGCCAAGCAGACCGGGGTCGAGGTGAGCAAGGTCACTGCTAGCAACGTGCACCAGTACATCACCGAGCACTACACCGAGTTCGATGTGTCTGGCAGCCACGATGGCAACGACACGCTGCTGGGCGGTGCCGGCAATGACATTCTCTTCGGCCAGGGCGGCAACGATCTGCTGGACGGCGGCAAGGGCAATGACATCCTGCTGGGCGGCACCGGCAACGACACTCTCATCGGAGGCAAGGGCAACGACATCCTGATCGGTGGTTCAGGGGCCGATACCTTCGTCTGGAAGGCCGGTGACACTGGCAACGACGTGATCAAGGACTTCAAGGCCAGCGAAGGTGACCGGATCGACCTGCGGGACCTGCTGCAAGGCGAGAGCGCCAGCACCATCGACAACTTCCTCAAGATCACCACCGTGGACGGGGTCTCGACCCTGCAGGTCAGCTCCGAAGGCAAACTCAACGCCGCCGGCGGCCTGGCCAACGCCGATGTGACGATCAAGCTGGAAGGCAACAACTGGTCCAATGCCAGCATCAACTCGTTGATCGCCGGCAGCGATCCGACCATCAAGATCGACCACAACAACAGCTGATCGGCTCCTGGCCACCGCCGCTCGCCAGCGGTGGCCAGGCCCCGGCAGACAGCAAGCGCCGTGACGATTGGCCCGGCACGACGCATACTCGCTTCCTGAGTACCGCGTTGGCCTATGCTGCCGGCGGCTAGACGCTGAGAAAAATGCCTGAGGGATATGCCATGTTCTACGTGCAACGCGATGCACAAGGTCAGCTGATTCGCGTGGAAGCCGCCGCTTACGCCGAAGCCACCGAGACGCTGCCCGCCGACCACCACGAGATCCAGACCTGGTACGCCAACGAGGCGGTGGAAGTCAGCCTGAAGCAGCTCAAGCACAGTGACCTGGATATGATCCGGGTGCTGGACGACCTGATCCAGGTCCTGACCCGCAAGGGCGTGATCCGCATCACCGACTTGCCGGAAGCGGCCCAGGTCAAGCTGCTGGACCGCAGCAACGCCCGTGAGGCGCTAGGTGGCTTGAGCCGCTTGATCAACGATGATGAAACCGGATTGATCTGAATCCGCCCTACCGGCCTGCCGGCGGGGCGTGATCCGGCTCCTCAATTCCAGGGCGCGGGCTCGCCGAACAACTGCCCCTGTACCCCGAACAAGCCCATTTCACGGATCACCTGCAGCTCGCCCTGGGTCTCGACCCGCTCGGCGATCAGCGGCAGGTCTATGCTGTGGGCGGCACGCTGGATGGCTTCGATGAACAAGCGCTTGTCGCTTTCCTGATCGATGTCGCGGATGTAGCTGCCGTCGATCTTCAAGTAGGCCAGGCCCAGGCGCGCCAGGTTGCCGATCATGCTGAAGCGGCCGCCAAAACGCTGCAGGCTGAGGGAGAAGCCCAGCTCGCGCAGTTGCCGGGTCAACTGCTCCAGGCGGGCCTGGTCCGGCAATTGCTCCTCGCCGATCTCCAGGGTCAGGCGAGGGCCCAGGTCGGCGTGCTGGCGCAGAAGATCGAAGACCCGGTTCAGCGCGTGCGGATCGGCCAGGGTGGCGGCCGACAGGTTCAACGCCAGGGACTCGGAATGGCCTGCCAGATGCCCGAGCACCTGTTCGAGCATCAGCAGGTCCAGGCGCGAGGTCCAGCCGAAACGCTCCAGCCAGGGCAGGAAGCGCCCGGCGGGAATGGTTTGGCCCTGTTCGTCGAGCAACCGCGACAACACCTTGTTGTGCAAGACCTGCGAGGTATCCCGGACCGCCACCACCGGCTGGAAATACAGCTGGAAGCGCCGTTGCGAAAGGGCTTGGTCCAACAGTTTGTGCCAGGCATGGTGATCGTCCCCGACCTGGGCGCTGGCGCTCTGGTCAAGACAAGCCCAACTGGCATCGCCCTGGGCCTCGGCCTGGGCCAGGGCCTGGTCGCCAAGGCTCAGCACCGCCTGGGGCGAATCGCCATGGGCAAAGGCCGCCAGGCCAATGGACGCGACCGACGCCACATCGGTGGCGCCCGTGGCGTGCAGGTTGCCCAGGGCGCTGTCCAGGTTCTGAGCCAGATGGATGGCTTCCTCGCGCACCAGGCCAGGGGCCAGCACCGCGAACTCGCCACCACGGACCCGGGTGACCAGGTTGTGGGTCTCGGGATACTTGTTGCATTCACGCAGCAGCTGTTCACCCACCGCCACCAGCAACTGGTCGGTGCGCTGTCCGCCCAGGCGCTGGTTCAGTCCGGCCAGATCCTTGACCCGCAACAGCAACAGATAGCCGGAGCTGGCCTGCTCCGGATTGCTGACCCGGGCATGCAACTGCATTTCGAAATATCGCCGGTTGGCCAACCCGGTGAGGCTGTCCTGATAGGACTCGGCGCGCAGTTTTTCGCTGCGCTCGGCCTGCTCCTGGAACAGCGCCTTGAGCTTCTCCACCATCTGGTTCATGGCCTGAACTACCCGGCGCAGCTCGGGGGTCCGCGGCAGTTCCGGCAGGCTGAGGAACTCGCGCCGGGCAATGGCATGGGATTGCTTGACCATGTAGTCCAACGGCCGCAGTTGACGACGCAACAACAGCGCCCCGAGCACCGCGCTCACCGCTCCGCAGATCAACAGCCAGCCCAGGCTGCCCAGGGCGCTCTGCCACAGCTTGGCCACGGCGAACATCGGGTGGCTGAGCACCTCGACCCGGGCCGCCTGCTCCCAGCCACGGCTGACGATGGCATCGCCACCGGCCGGCTCCAGGCCGATGAGGCTGACGAACCACTGGGGCACGTTGCCCACTTCGGGAATGCCGCTGCGTTCGACGATGGTCTTGTCGGTGGCCAGGTCCACCACCCGGATGCTGGCGTAGTAGCCGCTGTCGAAGATGGAGCTGACCATCAGCTCGACCATCGCCGGGTCATCGATATTCGGCGTCAGCGAAAGGGCCAGGGCGGTGGCCGCATCCTGGGCATGGGAACGCAGTTGGTTGACGTACTGGGTGCGCGAGCTTTCCAGGCTGACCATGAAGCTGCCGCTGAAGGCCACCACCAGGAACACGCAGATTGCGATCAGCAGTTGTTTGAACAAAGACATCTGGGCTCGTGCTCCTAGTTAGTCGTCTCGACCGGGAATCCTTCGGCCTGCATTTTCTTCAGTACATCCTGCCAACGCGACAAGCGCTTGGTGTCACCGACACGCTTGTTGCCCTTGGCTCCCGACAGCCACAGCCCTTCGGCATTGAAGGAGTACACCGGCAACAGGTCGGTTCGCTCGCTGGCCGGGCGGATCGAGTCCTCCAGGCTGTCGAGTACCAGCGGCATGGCGTCCGGGGTGGAATAGTAGGTCAGGACCATGTGTGCGCGGTTCTGGCGCAGGGCCTTGACATAGGTGATGCGCAATTTGTCACTGGCGACTCCAAGGCGGCGCAGGCTGAAATACTTGGCGATGGCATAGTCCTCGCAGTCGCCGGCGCCCTTCCACAAGGCCTCGATCGGTGTTTCCCAGTAGTCCACCTGGTGCCAGAGGTCGATATCCTCGACATAACGCATGTTCTTGTTGAAGAACAGGTTGACCACTTTCAGTTGCTCGCGCTCGGCCACCTGCTTCTGGGTCGCCAGCAGGTGCTGCCAGGCGTCGATGCGTTGCTGGCCTTCGCCCAGGGGCCCATAGAGCGCCGTGGCCCGCCGGCTGATCAGGGAGAAGTCCCAGTCGGCGTGCAGGCCGCCCAACAGCACGCCGGCCAGCAGCAATGCCGAGCCGAACCAGCACAGGGTCCGGGAAAGAGCTAAACGTGCCGCCAATGCGTCGCATCCAAGGGAGCTTTCGTGAATTGGCTGATGGTGAAGGCTGGCCCGGCAAAAAACAATGGCACCTTGAGATCGGTCACCGGCAGAATGTGCTCCGCGGCGGGCAGCCGTCGCCTGCTGTGCACGAGAGCCTGACGAGCGCGTGCATTCATCGGCATCAGCCACTATTTTAGATGCCCTGTCGCGCCGGAAGAGGAACTGCCGGCCCCATGCTTAAGGAAAAGCTGTGGATACCGATACCCGACAATGGACCCTGGTGGTCAACTCTGGACAAGCCACGCAGATCCGCCTGATCTGTTTTCCCCAGGCCGGGGCCGCCGCCGAGCAACTGCGAGTCTGGTCCAGCGGATTGGCCGATCATATCGAACTGGTGGTGGTCAATTTGCCAGGGCACGGCCCGCGACGCTACGAAGCTCCCTGTGACAACTGGCCGAGCCTGCTGGAAAATACTTTCGCGGCGCTGGCCCCCTGGCTGCAGAAGCCCCATGCATTGTTCGGCCATGGCCTGGGAGCGCTGCTGGCCTATGAGGCCTGCAAATATGCCCAGGAGCGGTTTCCCCGGCAAACCCGCCATCTGTTCGTCTCCGGCTGCCGCAGCCCTGACAGCCTGCCCCGCCGCCCCTTGCTGCATACCCTGCCCGATGCGGCCTTTCGCGAGGCGATCCTGACCTTGGGTGGCAGCCCCCTGGAGATCCCCCGTGGACAGGACGACCTGCAAGCCTATGAGCAATTGCTGCGCACCGGCCTGAAGCTCTTCGAAACCTGGTACGACACTTCCAGTGGTTGCCTCAACGTACCGATGACGGCCTTCTACGGAAGCGAGGACCCACTGGCGACCGCCAGCCACATGCTCAATTGGCGGGAGTTCACCACCCGCGAATTCGAGCTGATCGAGGTGCTGGGCAACCACTTCTTCATCAAGTCCCAACGCCAGCGCCTGCTGCAGGTAATCAATACCCACCTGGGGCTGCTGGGCGAACCCCTGGGCTGAATCCCGGCCATGAAAAAGCCCGCCCTGCCATGAGGCAGGAACGGGCCTTGAGCACCCCAGGGGCGGGCTTCAGATCTTGAAGCTGTCGACCAGTTGCTTCAGGCGGCTGGCCTGTTGCGACATGGCATCGCAAGCCTTCAGCGTTTTATTTAGGTTGGCGACACCTTGCTGGTTCAGCAGGTTGATCTGGCTGATGTCGATGTTGAGGGCTTCCACCACCGCGGTCTGCTCCTCGGTCGCGGCAGCCACCGACTGGTTCATGCCGTCGATCTCGCCGATGCGCTGGGTCACGCTGATCAGGCGGGCGCCGGCCTGGTTGGCCACTTCGACACTCTGTTCGCTGGATACTTGGCTGGCGTTCATGGTGGCCACCGCCTCGCGGGAACCGATCTGCAGGGAGGTGATCATCTTGTGGATCTCTTCCGCCGACTCCTGGGTGCGATGCGCCAGGTTGCGCACCTCGTCGGCCACCACGGCGAAACCACGGCCGGCTTCACCGGCGCGGGCCGCCTCAATGGCGGCGTTGAGTGCCAGCAGGTTGGTCTGCTGGGAGATGCCCTTGATCACGTCGAGGATATGCCCGATGTTGTCGGTGCTGGCGTTCAGGGTCTCGATCTGGGTGCAGGACAGGCTGATCTTCTGCGACAGCTCGGTCATCGCCTGGATGGTCTGCTCGACCACCTGGCGCCCGTCGTCGGCCTGATCGCTGGCGCCGCTGGCGTGCTCGGAGGCGTCGGCAGCGTTACGGGCGATTTCCTGGGTGGCGGCACCCAGCTCGTTGATCGCCGCCGCTACGCTGTTGGTACGGGCGCTCTGCTCATCGGAGCCGATGATCGAGGCGTTGGACGATGTCATCACCCGCTGGGACAGATCGTGGACCTGGCGGGTGGCCGAGGACACTTCGGAGATCGAGGCGTGGATACGCTCCACGAACTGGTTGAAGGAGCTGCCCAGTTCACCGAACTCATCCTTGCTCACCACCACCAGGCGACGGGTCAGGTCGCCCTCGCCCTGGGCAATATCCTGCATCGCACGACCCATGGTCACCAGGGGGCGCATCAGGACTTGGATCAGCAGGGTCAGCAGCACGGCGATCGTGCCCACGGCGATGAACATTGCGATCAGCGCCGAGGTACGGAACTGGCTAAGCGGCGCATAGGCCTTGTCCTTGTCGATGGACAGGCCGATGTACCACTCGGCGTTCGGCAAGCCGGTCACCGGAGTGAAGGAGAGAATGCGCTCCTGTTTGTTCAGGACCACTTCCTGGTTGCCGTTCTCGATCCGTACGTTGGCGCCAGGGTAGATGTCCTTGAGGTTCTTCATCACCTGGTCCTTGTCCGGGCTGACGATCACCTGACCGTCGGCGCTGACCAGGAAGGCATGGCCGAGGCCGCCGAAGTCCACCGAGTTGATGATCTTGACCAGGGTCTCCAGGCTCAGGTCACCACCGACGACGCCCAGCAACTCGCCCTGCTTCTTCACCGGCATGGCGATGGTCACCACCAGACCACCGACAGCCGCCATGTAGGGCGGGGTCAGCATGGTCTTGTCGGCAGCGACAGCTTGCTTGTACCAGGGACGCTGGCGTGGATCGTAGCCGTCGGGCATCTTCGCGTCGGGACGCTGGGTAAAGGTGCCATTGGCCTGGCCAACGTAGGTGAACTGGAAATTCGTGGTGAAGGCCGGCTGGTCGACCAGGCCCGGGAAGTCGGCGTTATGCCCCTGATGAGCGACGTTCTGCGCCAGGTTCTCGAGCACCAGAATCCGTCCACTCATCCAGTTCTGCACACTGCTGGAAGTGAGCTCGCCGGCTTGCTGGATAGAGGATTCGAGGTTCTGTCGGATGGTAGTGCGTTGCAGGTAGTCGTTGTACAGAGTGAACAACGCAAAAGCCAGAACCACTACGCCAGAGGCGGCCAAAAGGATTTTATGGCTGAACTTGAGATTCATTTCATGGGACTTCTTATGCCGAAAGTGGGGATGCGTACGGAATGCAACATTCCAGGTAACAGCGCAGGCGACATTCTCTGACCGCTCTACTTGGTGCACGCATGTCTCAACACTCTGTCGGCAAGAATCCTCGAACCCTTAGGGAATTATCTGAATTACTCGCCTAATTTATCAGAATACCGCCGAGCGGCACGCTAGAGCGGTCGTGACTCTTGTGCTGGAAGACTTGTCCACAGGAAGTACCAGGCCTGGCACCGCCTGGAGGAGTAGCATCGAGGCCAAGGGCTGTGGGTAAGTCGCCTGTAAGGTTGACTCTGTAGGACAACTTCAAAAGGCGGCAAGTCGAGCCCGGGGATGATAGGTACGCAGGGAAAGGGAATGCCCAGGGGTGGCTCGCTCAGGTTTTCTGATCTGGAAAAACAAAACCCCAACTGCTTTCGCAATTGGGGTTTCGGAATTCAATCTTGACGATGACCTACTCTCACATGGGGAAACCCCACACTACCATCGGCGATGCATCGTTTCACTGCTGAGTTCGGGATGGGATCAGGTGGTTCCAATGCTCTATGGTCGTCAAGAAATTCTGTGTCTGATCCGTTGGACCTTGAAGTCAAACGTGCCAGCAAAATCAGTAGCTTCTACATAAAGACAAAACCCCAACTGCTTTCG